>LJNP01000022.1 GCA_001303185.1 Parcubacteria bacterium SG8_24 | reverse complement strand
GGTCGGGCACCGGAACGACTACGGTCCGGTCGAACCTTCCCGGGCGGGTCAGGGCGGAATCGAGGACGTCAGGACGGGTGGTGGCGGCGATGAGGAGCACTCCCTCATTGCCGTCGAAGCCGTCCATGGCGATGAGCAGTTCATTGAGCGTCTGCTCGCGTTCGTCGTTGCCGCCGCCGGTACTGATGCCGCCCCGCTTCTTGCCGATGGCATCCAGCTCATCGATGAAGACGATGCAGGGCGCTTGCTTCCGGGCGTTCTCGAACAGGTCGCGGACGCGCGAAGCGCCGACGCCGACGAACATCTCGACGAATCCCGAGCCGCTGACGGAGAAGAACGGTACTCCAGCCTCCCCGGCTACGGCTTTGGCCAACAGGGTCTTGCCGGTGCCGGACGGACCGATGAACAACGTCCCCTTGGGGATACGGGCCCCGATTTTCGAGAAACGATCGGGTTCCTTCAGGAAGGTGACGAGTTCCCGGACCTCTTCCACCGCCTCTTCGATGCCGGCTACGTCGCTGAACCGCTCCCTGACGTCCTTGTCCTGGATCAGGTGTGCCTTGTTGGTGGTGAAGCCCTGGCTGATGTTCTTCATGTTGTTCCCGGCGTTCTTCATCATGCGGAACAGGAAAATGAGGAAGATCAGCGGCAGGAGCAGTTTGAGGAACAGCATCAGATACTGGTCGGTATTGGAGGGCGGCTGTTCCGCGAATTTGACCTCTTTCTCGCGCATGAGCTTCAGCAGCTCCTCACGATCCGAGGTATAGCTACGCAGCGTCTCCCCCCCTTTGGTCTTGCCGACGACGTCGGGACCGTTGATGAGGACCTCTTCGACCTCACCAGCGACCACCTGGTCCATGAACTCGCTGATACCGACCTTTCGCTCCGGGTCGGACGGACGATCGAACAGGGTCATGGTCAGAATGAAGGCACCTATGAGCAGGAGCCAGATACCGAGAGCGCTCTTCTTCATCAGCCTCTCCCTTGCTGATTCGCTTCATTTTAAGGAACTGGCGGACCGTTCGGCCCATCGGAGAACCTTAAAGCAAACAGGGGTAATATGCAACACCCGCCGAAAGGCGGGTGTACGACCGCTCGAGTGACTTTATTCACTGCCGGAAACGGAAGAAAATGCGCTCATCATAGCGCAGATCGACGTATTCCAATTCATCCATCCGGGACCCGATCTTCTCCTTGATTATCAGGGACAGCCGCTCCCCCTGCGTCTCGAACGGGATCAGTTCACTGAGGTAGACATGCCACCCCCCGTACATCGAGACATCAATCGATTCGGACAGGTTGGGCAGGGCGAACCAGCGCACCCCCGCGCCGGTGATGTCCGGCAGTCGTTCGTAGGCCCGGATGATCAGCCCGAGCGTGGTCCCGGGAACGGCCTCGGTGCCGGGGGCAAAACCCTGCCTGTCCAGCGGGGTACCGCCGCGTTCCAGCACGATCAGGGGGTGGGGATTACGGTTCTCTTCAGCTGCGGCATCAGCCGACCCGCGGGCGATGGAGACGGTCCCCCGTTCGGTCTCGATCTCCACGACTTCGGCACCCAGTTCGCCGCTCAGGACCGTGACCATATCCGGCGGAAGATCCTTCAGGGAGAGTATCTCGCGTTCCGTAAGTTCCCGGATGACGAAACCGGAACCGTCCAGCGCCAAGAACCGGTCGTCGGCGAACAGGACGGAGACCGGAGCCCGTTCGGTCAGCTCGATCACGACGGTGTCCGGCAGCCTCTTCCTGACCTCCAGGCTTTCCAGGTAGAACCTGGACCGGATATCGTCCTCGATCGCCCGACGGTCGCATACGAAGATGTTCGACTGGGAAACGACCAGGGCACGGCGCCGATTCACCATCCGTTCATGGATTAGTTCGTGGATGGTCGCCTTGGTCTCATCCGATCCGCCGGTGATCTCGACCGACTCGATACGGAAGGTCGGACTCCAGAACAAGTACCAGAACAGTAAGCCGGCCACCGCTGTCATCAGGGCCAATCCGGCATAACGCTTCATTCTCTGACGGTCTTGAATGGCGCGACCCTTGACCCTGCGGTGTTGCGGAAACAGCGGATTGCCGTAGCGCTTCTTGCTGAAATCCCGGGCGCTGCGCCGGAAGACTCTTTTCTTGCTCGGTCCGATCGGCCTCATACTCCCCGTCCGGTTAAGGCTGTCTGTCGGTGATCCCTGACCAAGTGGGCCTTGCGGGCCGACCGTTCCAGAGCCAGGTCGATGAGGCGGTCCAACAATTCCGAGAAGCCGATTCCCGACGCTTCCCAGAGTTTGGGATACATGCTGATGCTGGTGAATCCCGGCACCGTGTTGACCTCGTTAAGCACGAATTCGCCGCTTCGGTGATCGAGCAGGAAATCGACGCGGGCCATCCCGTGTATACCAAGGATGTGTCCGGCCCTGACGGCACAGGACCGGATGTCCGCCGCCAGACCGATGGGCAGCGGTGCCGGTATCACCAGTTCCGAGGTCCCATCAAGATATTTGGCCCGATAATCATAGAACTCGCCCGAGGGCCTTATCTCACCGAGAACGGACGCCCGAAGTTCGTCTCCGCCGAGCAGCGAACACTCGATCTCCCGGGCATCCGGCACGGCCCGCTCGATGATGACCCGGCTGTCGAAGCGCAGCGCCTCCGTCACGGCGCGCTCGAGATCGGCCGACCGTCGGACCTTCGATATGCCGACAGAAGACCCCAGATTGGCAGGCTTGACGAAGACCGGAAAGCCTAACCGGGACCTGACGGAACGCTTCAGATGACTTTGTGTCGCCCCCCACTCGTGGTGACGGAATTCCACGTAATCGACTGAGGGTATACCGGCTGCCGCCAATAGCCTCTTCTGTTCGATTTTGTCCATACCGACGGCTGAAGCCAAGACGCCGCTGCCTACATACGGCAGTTCGGCCATCTCCAGCAGCCCCTGCAGGCATCCGTCCTCACCGAACGTGCCGTGGACCAGCGGGATGACGACATCGACCGGCTCGGCGGGACGACCGTCCTCACGGAGCAGGCTGCGCCGGGAAGGGTCGGGACCCAACAGCCGGCCTTCGACGGCCGACGCATCACGTCCGGGCGATCCGAAGATGGAGCGGTCGATGCCCCAACGGCCGGATCGGTCGATACGTAGCGGCACTACATCGTATTTGCCCCTGTCCAAAGCGGCGACGACCGATCGGGCCGAACTGACGGAGACGTCATGCTCGCCCGATCTCCCCCCGAATATGACGATGACGGATCTTTTAATCATGATGTCGGGATAGTTCAGGCCACGACCACCCGCGGCAGACGCGGATTGATGCGGGTCACCACCTCATAATTGATCGTCCCCAGTTCGTCCGCGATCTCCTCAGCGCCTATCGCCTGCCGGCCCTGGCTGCCCAATATGACCACCTCATCGTCCGACCGCACTCCACGCAGACCGGTAACGTCCACCATGCACATGTTCATGCAGACCCGCCCCAAGATCTTGACCTTCCTGCCGCGCACCAGGACATGACCCACTGAGGAGCGGCGGCGATCGAGGCCGTCCCAATATCCTGTAGGCAACACGGCCACGGACGAATCGCGACGCAAACGCTCGGTCAGTCCATAACTCACCGGGGTGCCTCGGGGCAGGGCTTTGACCTGGGCCACGCTGGTTTTCCAACGCAGGGCCGGGCGCAATTCCAGCTTCCGCCCTCTGGTCTTCGCGGATTGACGCGTCAATTCCGAGGGCCAAAGTCCGTAGAGGGAAATGCCGATCCGGACGAGATCGAAATGGGTCTCCGGATAGAGGATGGCAGCAGCACTACAGGCGACGTGCCTCAATCGCGGACGTATACCCAACCCCTCGAGAAGACCCACCGATTTCCTGAACCTATCCAGCTGTCTCATGGCATAGGAGGCATCGGAGGCGTCTTCGATATTGGCAAAGTGCGTCGATATGCCCTCGATGACGACATGCGGCAGTCTGGAGGCATATCTCGCGAAGGCCGGCAGTTTATCCATCAGGATGCCCTGCCGGGAGGTGCCGGTCTCGATCTTCAGGTGCAGCTTGGCCGGCCGGTTCCGGCCGGCCCCCGCGGCCGCCGCCTTGAGTCCGGCCCGGTCACCGATGACCTGGCTGAATCCGAGTCGAGTGGCCCGGACCCTTTCCTGCGGCGTCACGTAGCCCAGTATCAGTATCGGCTGACGGACGCCGGTCCCCCGCACCTCTTCGGCCTCGACCAGGGAATCCACCCCGAACCAGTCCGCTATATCCCGTATGCTGCGCACCACCTCGGCCGTACCGTGACCGTACGCGTTGGACTTGACTACCGCCATGAAGGCCGAACCGGGCGTGATCAGGCGTTTCAGACCCTGCGCGTTGTGACGCAGAGCGGATCGTGAGACCTCGACCCACGATTTGGCTGTGGTCGGGTGACGCTCCATGGGTTCAGCGCCCCAGATCGGTCTTTCCCTGCATGTAGGGAACCAGCACCTGAGGTATCTCGATCGAACCGTCCTGCTTCTGATGATTCTCCAAGATGGCGATAATCGTCCGTCCGATGGCGAAGGCGGTGCCGTTGAGCATATGGGCGTATTGACGCTCACCGCTGTCCCGACGCACCCGCACGTTAAGCCTTCGCGACTGCCAGTCGGTGGTGGTCGAGGTCGAATGGGTCTCGCGGTAGGTACCCTGGGACGGGATCCAGGCCTCGATGTCATACTTACGAGCCGCGGGGTCCCCCAGGTCGCCGCTCACGATACCCACGACGCGGTAGGGCAGCCCCAAACCCTGCATCAGTTTCTCCTGTAGGGTCAGCAGGTCCTCGTGCTCCTTGTCGGAATCCTCCGGGAGAGTGAAAGAGAACATCTCCAGCTTATCGAACTGATGGACCCGCAGGATGCCCCGCACGTCCTTGCCGTACGACCCCGCCTCGCGACGGAAACAGCTGGAGAAACCGACGTAGCGTTTCGGCAGTTCCGCCTCCCGGAAGACCTCGTCGGCATGCATCGGCCCGATCGCCTGTTCGGAAGTACCGACCAGATAATAGCCGTCCCGTTCGGTACGGAATATCTCGTCTTCTCCCCGTTCCAGATAGCCCATGCCGCGCATCGATCTCTCGTTGATCAACACCGGCGGTATCAGTGGTACGAACCCTTCCGGTACCAGGACGCTCAAGGCATACTGGACAAGCGCAAACTCCAGCAGTACGGCATCGCCCTTGAGGTATCCGAACCGGGCCCCGGCCACTTTCGAGGCCCGCTTGGTGTCGATCAGGTCAAGTTCCTCGCCGAGCGTGATGTAATCCTTGGGCGGAAAGCCGAAATCAGGTATCTGGCCGACCTGCCGGATCTCATAGTTCTCCTCGTCGCTCTTCCCTATCCTGACGTCGGGCAGCGGCAGGTTGGGGATCTGTCGCATGAGATCCTCGAGTTCGGAGGCGACCTTCTCCAGTTCGATTTCGGACCGCTTGAACGATTCCTTGACCCCCCTGACTGCGGCGATCCTCTCCTCCCTGGCCGCTGCATCCGACTCGCCGGCGATCTCCTCCGAAGCCTTATTCTGTCGGGAACGCAACTCTTCCGACTCCTTGATCAGCCGGCGGCGTTCCGTATCCAACTCCAACAGGCGATTGATGTCGATCTCCACCCCCTTGCTGCGCGCCCCGGAACGGACCTGGTCCGGATACTCACGTATGAATGCGATATCGAGCATAATAAACGGGTTAGGTCTTCGCTTATTTTGCCACGGCAGACCGGACCCGGCAAGCCGGGGGCCCGAATCAAAAAGAGGGGTGAACCCCCTCTCTTGTGCCCGCCTCACTCCTGTTCGAGTGGCCGCATCGTAGGGAACAGTATGACCTCCTTGATGCTGTGGGCATCGACCAGCAGGGCGGTGAGCCGGTCGATACCCATGCCGAAACCGGCTGTCGGCGGCATACCCACCTCAAGGGCCTCCAGATAGTCCTGATCGATCCGCTGGGCCTCCTCATCTCCTCCGGCCCGCAGCCGCTCCTGTTCCAGGAACCGCTCCCTCTGGTCAATCGGATCGTTGAGCTCGGAGAAGGCGTTGATCAGTTCGACCCCGCCGCCCAGCAGCAGCTGGAACCGTTCCACATACCGACCGTCTTCCCTCTTCTTCTTGGCCAGGGGTGACAGTTCGATCGGATGATCGATGATGAAAGTGGGGCTGACGACTTCAGGGCGCACCAGCTTCTTGAACATGTCATCCATGATCTTCCCGCGGTCGTCCGAGTCTTCCACGCGGATGCCGGCGGCTTCCGCCGCCTTCGCCAGTGAGGCCCGGTCGGTGAATCTCTCGATATCGACATCGCCGTATTGGATCAGGGCGTCCCGGAAGGATATCCGGGGATAGGGCGGCGTGAAATCTATCGCGCGTTCCCCGCAGGACACCTCAAGGTCGCCATTGACGCGCCGGACGATCTCCGGCAGCAGCCGCTCCGTCAGATGCATCAGGTCACGGTAATCGGCATAGGCCTGATAGAACTCCACCTGCGTGAATTCCGGATTGTGCAGATGATCGATACCTTCGTTGCGGAAACACCTGGCGATCTCGAAGACCCGCTCAAATCCGCCGACGACGAGCCTTTTCAGGTAGAGCTCAGGCGCCACCCTCAGATACAGATCGATGTCCAGCGCATTGTGATGGGTCACGAAGGGGCGGGCCGTCGCTCCGCCCGGTATGGGCTGCAGTACCGGCGTCTCCACCTCGATGAACCCCTCCTGTTCCAGGAAGTCACGTATGGTCTGGACCACCAGACTCCTCTTCCGGAACAGTGTCTTGACCTCAGGATTGGCGATCAGGTCGAGGTACCTCTTACGGTATCTTGTCTCCACGTCACTCAAGCCGTGCCATTTGGCCGGCAGCGGCCGGAGCGCCTTGGCCAACAGCCTCAACGACCTGACCTCTATCGTCCTTTCTTCCTTCTTCGTTACGAAAAGTGTCCCCGACACCTGGAGAAAATCGCCGTGATCCACCGAGCGCTCGAAAAAACCGTACGATTCCTCGCCGAGCACGTCCCTCTTGAGATGCAGCTGTATCTTCTGTCCGCCGTCTTCGATGTCGGCGAAACAGGCCCCGCCATGCCCGCGGACGGCCTTGATCCGGCCGACCACCTGGACCTCGACATGACCCTCCTCGAGCTCCTCGAAATCGGCCAGCACCCGACTGATCGGATGTGTCCGTGACGATCGTGCCGGATACGGATCGACGCCGGCCGAGGCCATGGCGTGCAGTTTCTCCAGCCGGGCCGCCGTCTCGTCAAGCGGTCTTTCCATAGCTCATTCGATCTTCTTGATCGTATAGGTGGTGGCGCCCGAAGGCACCTCGACGATCACCTCGTCCCCGACACCGCGACCCATCAGAGCCCGCCCGATCGGAGATTCATTGGATATCCTGCCCTGCAAGGGATCGGCTTCGGTCGAACCGGAAATGACGAACGTCTTCTCCTTGCCATCACCGTAACTGACCTGCACCCGCGAACCGATATTCACGGTATCACTCCGACCGCCCTCGACTATCACGGCCCGACCGATCATCGCCTTGAGCTCGGCGATGCGGCCCTCGATGAAGGCGGCCTCATCCTTGGCCTCATGATATTCGGCGTTCTCCCGTAGGTCGCCCATCTCCCGGGCCTTCTCGATGCGCCGGGCGACCTCGCGTCGACGCCCGGTCATCAGGGTATCCAGTTCTTTCTTGAGTTTATCCAGGCCCGCCGCAGAGATGTACACTGGTTCCTGATCCATACCTGTCATTGCCTTTATACCATGACGTTGAGCATACGGGCGACCGCTGGGGGTGTCAAGAATCAGCGCTCATCCCGCAGCATCGCCCATCGCCGGTAAATGCCGTCGGCGACGCGGGTGGCTATACCCGAACCCTCTCCCCCTTCCTCAACGACGACGGTCAGCACGATCTCCGGATCCTGATATGGCGCGAACGAGGTCACCCAGGCGTGCGGCTGCCGGTTGCTGCTCCATTGGGCCGTTCCGGTCTTGGCGGCCACGGTGAACGGCAGTGACGACAGCGATTTGGCGCTGCCCTGATAGACTGCCCGCCTCATGCCGTCGCGGACGATCTCCAGTGAAGCCGCGCTCACCACTTGTCCATCCAATTCCTGCGGACCGATCTCCTGACGCGTCCCGTCCGAGGAAACAGTGGCGCTGACCACCCGCGGTCGGATGAGCCGGCCGCCGTTGGCGAAGACCGAGGTCATGGTCGCGATCTGTACCGGGGTCACCAGGATGTCCCCCTGACCTATCGCCAGATGATAGGTGTCGCCGATGTACCACGGTTCGCCCTTAGTCGTCTCTTTCCATTCCCGAGAAGGCAGGAGGCCTGTGCCCTCACCCGGCAGATCGATACCGAGCCGGTCCCCCAGACCGAAACGCCGGGCGTAGTCGATGATGCGGTCCACGCCCAATCCCTCCCGCTCATCCAAGCCGCCCCCGATCACGTAGAAGAAGGTGTTGACCGATTCGGCTATGGCCTTCCTGATATCAGTACGGCCATGCCCGCCTGCCTTCCAATCAGGAAAGAACCATCGATTGACCTGTATACCGCCGGTGGAGAATATCGTGCTCTGCGCCGTAACGACACCCTCCTCCAGGGCGGCCGCGCCCACGACCAGCTTGAAAGTCGATCCCGACGGCAGTGAAGAGGCTATGGATCGATGGAACAGCGGATTATCCGGATCGCCGATCAGGGAAGAGAAGTCATCCTGCGATATCCCTCGGGAGAAAAGGTTGTTGTCATAGGCCGGCCAACTCACCATGGCCAGGATCTCGCCGTTCCGGGGGTCGAGCGCCACCACGCTACCCCGCGCCTTCCCGGCCGAACGCAGTTCTGCCCGCAAGACCTCCTCGATGTTCTCCTGCAGATCTCCGTCGATCGTCAGCACCAGGCTCCGGCCGCGCTCGCCCTCTTCGGCCGAAACGACGCTCAAGTCGTGCCCCAGGGCATCGACTTCGACATGCTGCTTGCCGAACCGCCCGCGCAACACCGCCTCATACTGCCTCTCGACCCCGGCCTTGCCGACCATGTCGATCGGGACATATTCGTCGGACCGGGCGTCTTCCAGTTCCTGTCTGGATATCGGACCTTCATATCCGATGATGTGGGACAGCGAGGGTGTCTCGGGGGTGATCAGATATTCGCGCTGCGTGCCGCGGACCAAAGAGATGCCGGACATACGGGAGGATTCGATCTCGATCAGTATGGCCTGATCGTGATCCAGGTCGTCGCTGACCGTCACCGGCCAGGTCGGAAGGTCGCCGAACTCCGCCAACCTGATCTCTATATCCGTGGGTTTCATCATCAATATCTCGGCGAGTCGACCGATCATATCACGCCGTACCGATTCATCCTGAGGCAGAAGGGACGGCGTCACCGTCACCGAAAGGGTGGGTATGTTCCGCACTAAGAGGTGTCCGTGACGATCATATATGACGCCGCGTTCGACCGGGATGCGCTCGACGCGGCTCCTGTTGGTCTCGGCCAGTCGGGCGTATTCGTCGCCCCGCAATATCTGCGCCCGGGCCGCGGACAGCATGATCGCTGCCAGGCCGACGAACATGATCACGAAAAGCAGGTTGAGACGACGGCGACCGATCGCCAGGCCGACGAAATAACCTTGATGTTTCGCGGCATCGCCCACGGCACTCTCATCGGCCAGGGCATCATCGACCGAATTGACCCGGGAGCCTTCGGACAACCTGCCGAACGCGATGCGCCGTTCCCCCAAAGGGAACGGCTGATCCGCGGATTTTCCGGTGTCGTCCTGATGGTCCATGTCAACGCAGGATGAACGTGTCCAGGAGCTTCAGTCTGACGCGTCGAACCGACAGCATCAATGCCAAAGATACCGCGAGCTGCAAGCCCAAAGATGCCGGAAGCGATAACAGGGCGCTGCCGGCCACAGCTGTCCCCGGGCCTCCGAGCTCATGACTGACGAACAGAGCCGCGGATCTCAAGGTCATAAGGATCAGGAAGGCCGAGGTGTTCATGGCCAGGAAGGCGGGTAACGAGATGTGCGTAAAGACCCTCCTGAACATGGAGACGAGCACCCAGCAGGTGATCATATAGACGGACAGGTGCAGGCCGAAGGCGGTCACTGACAGGGTGTCATAGACGATGCCGACGGATACGGCCGCCAGGGCGGCTTGGGCGAAACCGAAATTCATGATCAGGGCCACCATCATGATGAGCACCAGATCGATCCGGGCGAAGGGCTCCGGCAACACCGGCAACAGCCCCACCTGCAGCAGCCCCAGCCCGAAGGCGAGCACTGATATCACCAGCCGCACGATCATATTTCCGAGACGGTCACCGATTCGTCCTGTCCGACCACGACCTGCACCAAGACGGGAAAGCGGGCCGCGGCCAGAGAGACGATCGCAGCCGACTGGAAGGGATCCCTTGTGTTCCGGAAGACCTCATCGACGATACCGACCACCAGACCCCGCTCGATCCCTGGCTCGATCCCGGAAGTCACGATGACGTCTCCGGGAGCGATCTTCTCACCCTGCGGTATCAGGTCGACGATCATACCTAATCCCCGGTCGCCCTTAAGGACGCCGGAGGTGCCGCCGCCGTTCTGTAGCGATACCGCCAAGGCGGCGCGCGAGTCGGTCAGCAGACGGACCGCCGAACTGTTCGGCCGCACATCGGCGATCTTGCCGATAATGATGCCGTCACCGACGATCACCGCCTGATCCAGGGCGATACCGTGCTCGGAACCGCGATCCAGGATCAGACCATGAAAAGTGCTGTCCGGCGATTCAGAGACGACCCGAGCCATGACCAGTTCTCCCGCGGCCCTCTCACGGAAACGCAAGGCTTCCTTGAGTTCCTCGTTCTCCTGGACCAAAGTGCGCAATTTGGCGTTCTCTACGGTCAGCGCCTCGAGCTCCTCCAGCAGACCGTCCGGGCAGCCGGCGCTTTCGTCGGTCCGATCGGCGCCGACCCAGGCCCGCAGACGGACTCCCGTCTCATACAGCGGCGCCGCCGCCTGCGATACGAAAATACGCCACGGCTCGGTGATCATCGGCAGGATCCCGACCACGTGGAGCACGCTGAGCGATAATATGCAGATGGCGGCTGCGGCCAGCCACTTGGGTGCTCTACGTCGATCCATAGCGTTTCCCGCCTTATCTCACCCCCACGGCGTGTTTCCGCTCGACCTCTTCTTGAGAAGATGGGAGGGCGATGGTCTTCAGCAGCTCGAGGTCATCAAGCAGTATGCCTGTCCCCCTGACTACGCAGGTCAGGGGGTCGTCGGCGATACGGACCGGTATCTCGGCGGCCCGGGACAGGACAGTGTCGCTTCCCTTGAGCAGCGCACCGCCGCCGGTGAGCACGATGCCCCTCTCATAGATGTCTGCGACCAGTTCCGGAGGAGTCATCTCCAGGGCCGATTTGATGTTCTCCACGATGGCCCGGATGGAGCGCGACATCGCCTGCCTGATCTGCGCGTCATTCACCAGTATCTCCTTAGGCAGGCCGGACACCATATCCCTGCCGCGCATCTCGATGGTCAGCGGCTCTTCCAGCTCGTCCGCCGAACCGATCCTGATCTTGATGCTTTCCGCGACCCGCTCACCCAACAGCAGGTTGAAACTGTCGCGGGCAAAGTGGACCACGTTCTTGTTGAGTTCGTCTCCCGCGATCGGCAGGGACTTCCAGGTCACGACGCCGCCGAGCGAGATGACCGCTATCTCCGTAGTGCCGCCGCCGATATCCACGACCATGTTGCCGACCGGTTCGGTTATCGGCAGCCTGGCACCGATCGCCGCAGCCATCGGCTCTTCTACCAGATAGACGTCCCGGGCACCGGCATTGAGCGCCGCATCCTCGACCGCCTTCCGTTCCACCTCGGTCAGGTCGAGAGGCACTCCGATCACTACCCTCGGTCGGGGCAGGAAGGCCGGTCCGTCCCGGTGTACCTTCTCGATGAAATACTTGAGCATCTTCTCGGTGACCTCAAAATCGGAGATGATGCCCGAAATCAGCGGTTTCACCGCCGAAATGTGCGACGGTGTCTTCCCGATCATCTCTTTGGCGGCCTGACCCACGGCCAGGATCTGACCGGTCCGGTTATTGATCGCCACGACCGAAGGCTCGTTGATGACGATTCCCTTATCTTTACAGTAGACCAACGTATTCGCCGTACCGAGATCGATTCCCAGATCCTTGGAGAATTTGCCCCAGAATTCGTTGAACATCTTTTTTGTTCATTATAAATAAAGGTTCCCGGTCTTTCGGCAACAGTATACTAGCACTTCCTCAGGCAGGCAAGGGTCGGTCAGGCCCGACCTGACCGGACGACAGACCTACCTCCGAAGTCGTGCCGAGATGAAGAAAAATTCCAGGCTGGTCAGGGCGGCCACCATGAGTAGCGTCGTCCACCAGGTAAGCATGCCGTGACCGCGAAGCAACAGGGCTGTGATGATGAGACCTGCCAGAAGGACCGCCTGACGGAACGATACCGCCACCTGACGCGAGACGAAAAACCTCTTCCGCAGCAGCATCACCCGGGTGACGAAACCGAGTATCGAGAACATGCCGGTGAGGGCCAGGAACAGGCTGGTGTAGAAGACGGCAAAGACCACCGGTTCGGTGTCGGAGGGGTCGACCATGGTCACGATCAGCCCCACCGCGAACCAGGCCAGTAAGGTACCCAGGCTCATCGCGGACAGATATCGACGTAACGTCATATGGATGAGTATAGCAGCCTGAGGAGGGAGGCGGGAAGTTCTTCGGGAAGTTCTTCAGGACGATATGCGGAGACGCCGGACGCCGGAGCGCGGCAATCTCATCTCCAAGGCCTGGACGATATCACCCTCCCGCAGACGCAGCCGTTCCGCGAAGACTGAACGGGAGCAGACGATGCGGACGGTACCGGCGCGGAAAGAGGTCGGACGGCATTCTGCCGAGTCTTCCGGACCGAAGAGCTCCTCCAGCACCTGCCGGCAATTCTCCAGGACCAGGGAAGCCCGGACGGACCGTTCGGCGCCGCTTCTCTTGAGGGCTCCCGCCAGAAGTTTCCCTATCTTTTCAGGCATAGGATCAGTTGGCGTTGAATTCGCAGATGGACCGAAAATCGCAGAAGCCGCAATGTCGTCCCGGCCGGGGGCTGAAATCACCCTGCCGGACCCTCTCCATCCGATCGAGCAACTCCTGCTTTAGGGCTTCCTTCTCCCGATCGGTGCCGAGAAAGCTGGCATCGACCCCGTTCTCCAGATAATGGTAGGTCAGCCGCCGGGGCTTCAGGTCGAACAGCGACTCGACGGCGATCTGATAGAGAAGCAGCTGTTTCTTGTCATCGGACCGCAGCTTCCCGTCACCCTTGGCCGCCCCGGTCTTGTAATCGATTATCTCGACGCCGTCATCCAACCGATCGATCCGGTCTATCTTGCCTCTGATCCAGAAATCGCCCAATTTCAGCCTGAAATCCTTTTCCACATAAAGGTTCGCCGGCCCGTTCCGCACGACCCGATCATGGAACGAAGAGAGGATCGACCTTCCCTTGGCGCGGTATTCTTCCTTGAGTCGCTTGTCGGGAAACCAGTCGTCCTGCCAACCGGCCTCATACATCTCAAACAGCTCTTCCTTGCTCACCGGCACGCCGCCCCCCGCCTCACCGGCCGAACCGAAGAGGTCGGCCTGGCACACCGATGACCGGGTGACCCACTCCCGCATGAACCGCTCCAGGACCCCATGGATCGTCTTGCCGAAACTCATCTGGGCCTTGCCGTAGACCGGTATGCGCGCGACGTGAGCGAACTTGTACTGCAACGGACAGCGCTCGTGGGCCGCCAACTGGGTGAAGCTGAAGTGCGCCGGGGTAGTCCGGCCGTCACCGCGATCGTCCGTCACCGCGGCGACCGAACGACGGCGGTCCGTCTGAAGCGTCTGGGAACGCCGGGGTTTCTCTGGCTTCTCGAAACCCAGCTCATGCAGGAAGCGTGACAGCTTCTTCTTGGTCCGGCCGCCGTAATCATCGGCCGACAGCAGGTGGAGCCCCTCCTTGGCGCGGGTCATGGCCACATAGAACAGCCGCCTCTCTTCCTCCAGGTGGATATCCCCTTCGGGTACGACCTCTTTGGTCAGCTCCTCCGGAAGCTCGATCCCGGCCCCACGCCGCACCACCGGGAACCTCTTGTCGACCAGATGGGCGATCATGACGTGAGGGAACTCCAGACCCTTGGCCGCATGGACCGTCATGATCCTGACCATGTCCGGACCCTCCTCGACATCAAAAGTCAGCCCTCCCTGTTCGCCGGATTCGCGCTCGAAGGAGAATTCCTCCATGAAATGCCGCAACGTAGGGTCATCATGACCCGCCTCGAAACGCTTGAGACGGTCATGGAACTGCCGGATCAATGAGAGCTGCTGCCTGGTTTCCACGGTATCACCGTCCTTGAAGGCATTGATGTATCCGGAATCGTAGATGTAGCTGATGAACAGTTCGCTTACCCCG
>LJNP01000021.1 GCA_001303185.1 Parcubacteria bacterium SG8_24 | reverse complement strand
TGGAAAGGTTGAGCCGGTCCTTCATCCGGGGTATCGCGCCGGTCATCGGCCAGGATGTCGATGTGCCGGCCCCTGACGTCAATACCGATGCTCGGATCATGGGGTGGTTCCTGGACGAATATGAGCGTGTCACCGGCCGGCACGAACCGGGGGTGGTGACCGGCAAACCGCTCGTCCTGGGAGGCAGCCGCGGCCGTACCGCAGCCACCGGTCAGGGAGGACTTTTCGCATTGGCCGCCCATCTGAAACGCGAAGGCCGTCCTCTGGACGGCGTCACGGCCGCCGTGCAGGGATTCGGCAACGTGGGTCACCACTTTGCCCGTCTGGCCCGGCAGCAGGGATGCCGCATCATCGCCGTGTCCGATTCGCGCGGCGCGGTGTTCGACCGGCAAGGTCTAGATCCCGACAGGCTGTCCGAGCATAAGCGGCGTACCGGCAGCGTCGCTGGCGTCGGGGGGAGCGAGGCGATAAGCGAGGCGGAACTGTTGGGCGCTGAAGTCGATATCTTGGTACCGGCGGCCCTGGAGAACCAGATCACTCCGGATAACGTCGCCGACATCAGGGCGGAGACCGTCCTGGAATTGGCTAACGGCCCGACCATGCCCGAGGCGGAGAAGGTGTTGATCGCCGACGGCCGGACCGTCATCCCCGACGTTCTGGCCAACTCCGGCGGCGTAGCCGTCTCCTATTTCGAATGGGTCCAGAACCGGCAGGGGCATTACTGGACGGAGGATGAGGTCAATGGACGGCTGCAGGAACTCATGGAAGCCGCATATGCCGCTACCCGTGATCTGGCCGACGAGGCCGGTCTGACCCTGAGACAGGCCGCCTTCGTCCTGGCCCTGAGGCGCATCGGTCAGGCCCAGGAGGCCCGCTCGCTCTGATCGGCGGGATGACGGTGAAATAAAAATCCCCTTCCTCGTGGAGGGGATTTTAGGATCGGTGACGGGCTGGTCACCAGATATCGAGCGGTACCCTGACGCCCAGCTCACCGTAGAACATCCAGCCTTCGTTGAGCGGGGCGGCGGTCAGCCGGGTGTGGACATCGAATCTTTCAGTGATAGCCACTTCGAGACCGGCCATGTAGTAGAAGGTCGAATAGCCGACCTCGTAGTAGGGCTTGGGATAGGCCCTGGCTTCACGAAGCAGCTTCCCGACCTCATCGTCGACCTCTACGGCGAGACGTCCGGGCACATGGATATATCCCCCCTCGAGGAAGGGACGCCACCTGCCGAACCGGCCGCGTACGGCGATGCCGACGACCACCCGTCGCCAGTCATATTCGGCGGAGACCCGCTCACGGACCGCGTCCTCTTCGATATCCAGGTCGGAGACATCCTCGGTCAGACCGAACGATTTCAGTTCGGCGTCGTTGCCGGTCATCGGGAACTCGAATTCACCGAAGGCCGCCAGGTCCAGCCACTTGAAGCGGAGGAACCAGATGCGCAGCGAGCAGCCCAGGGACAGTTGCCAGGGCAGATGCACCTCAGCCTGGAAGGGAGCGCCGGACGGCTCGTCCAGCGACATCGACATCGTGCTCAGGCGCAGATAGGGCATGAAGACGACGATGTCGCGGAAGGTCAGCTCCGGTCCGAAAAGGAGGTGCGGTCGCTGCAGGATGCCTTCGCCGGTATCGGAGACGATCATCCCGAAATCGGCGATCAGATCCGCCCGGACCGGCGGGGTGACGGGTGCCTCGTCAGCCGCCCGGAGGTCCTTGGGCAGGAAGACGGAAAGTACGGCGATGATAATTACAGGGCGCATGGCGCCTCCTTTGGCGGATATACGATCATCATCTGTCTGAAGGGCGTTCTTGTAAGGAACCGATGGTCTCACCGTAGACGCCCGGGGCACCAGATGTCAATCGTCGTCTGGTCGGACAGACAAGAAAAAGCCCCTTGCTGAGGGGCTGGTCACAGATGCAGCGAAAGCTTGAGGAAGCCTCCGAAGATCCAGGAATCGCCGAGGGGCGCCACGGTGCCGCCGAGCGAGACCGAGAACAGGTCACCCAGGCGGATACCCAGCTCCGGACCGAGGAAGGGGGCGACGCGTTCGAAGCCGCGGCTGCGCGCCACGTCCCGCGGATCGTAACCCAGGTCGTAGAGCAGTTCCCGGCTGTCGCTGTCCAGTTCCAAGTCGATCTTCCCGGCGAAGCGCTCGAAGCCGATGCGCAGCGCCGAGGTCACCGGACCCCAATCGTAGCGGCAGCGCAGATCCGCCCGGATCTCGTTCCAGGTGTAGTTGAGCTGCACATGCTGCCGGGCGTAGGAAGTCAGGTAGAAGTTGCCTTGAGCCGTGTCCAGTCGGGCCTCTGCGATCCCCATGTCGGAGACCCACGGGGAGGTCGAGAAGACCAGTCCCGTGTCGAGCAGTAACGGACCTTCCTGGAACAGGACCAGACGCAGTCCGGCGCCGAGTCCCACATCGACGGCGGTGGCCAACTGGGCCTCGATACCCAGCCCTTCGGACCAGGTGTCGGTGTAGGAAAGCCCGCTCCGGCCCACGTAGACCTCGGTCAGCACCGAGAGTCGGGGAGTGAGCTTCAGCTCGGCCCCGACGATACCGCGGACCCGATGGACGGAGAGGTCAGCGACCTCACCGATGAAGAAATCGACACCGCTGTAGATCTCGAGATCCAAGGCGTCGTCGTCCGTGTCCCCCTTACCGTCTGCCGCAACGGCATCGATCGGGCCGAGCAGGGTCAGGAGCAGGGAGAATAATACGACGGTCCTCATTTTGACCTCCTGGAACTCGTCTCATCTGTGTAATGACCTCGGTTGCACTCTACTGGCGATGGTGCGGGGTGTCAACGAGAGAGACCGCCTTTTCGTTACCAATTTCCGTCCGCCGACGCTATACTTCAGGTGAGTGTTATGGCGCCTAAATGGGAAAAGAGCATTCCGCCACTGACCGGATCGTTCGTCGCCGGCTTGGGTATCCTGCTGTTCGGATACGGGGCTTGGGGGACGGGTGCCTCATGGTACCACGTCGCCGGCGGTCTGGGTCTGAGTCTGGTTACCGGTGCCGCCGTCTGGCTGTTTTTGAAGCGACGATGGTGGCCCTGGTTGGTCCTCCTGACCTCCGGACATCTCATCGGCCTCACTTCCGCCCTCGGGCTGTTCGTCGGACCGGCTGTCCTCGACGAGTATCGGGTGGCCTTATTGACCACCGTCATCTTCACTGTTTTGGGCCTGATGATCGGGATGATTGCCCAATTCATCAGCTTGGTGCATCATCTTCTCTGCCGGGCCCTGCGGTCCTGCCCGCCGGATTTTCCGGAGGCAGGAGGCAACCCGCCTGATCGGGATGGGGCGGCCGGAGGCGCGGCGACCTAACCAGGAAAGAGATGGGCAGATACGATTTCAAGGAAGTCGAGGTCAGGTGGCAGGACTATTGGGACGAGAACGACACCTACGCTACGACGGAGGATCCGTCCAGGAAGAAACTGTACGTCCTGGACATGTTTCCCTATCCCTCCGGCGACGGGCTTCACGTGGGTCATCCGGAGGGTTATACGGCGACCGACATCATCTCCCGTAAGCGCCGGATGGAGGGATGGAACGTGCTGCATCCGATGGGCTGGGACGCCTTCGGTCTGCCGGCTGAGAATTTCGCCATCAAGCGGGGGGTGCATCCCAAGGGGATCACGCGCCAGAACATCAGGAATTTCCGGCGGCAGCTCAGGATGCTCGGATTCTCTTACGATTGGTCGCGCGAGATCGACACCTCGGACCCCGCCTACTACCGGTGGACCCAGTGGCTCTTCCTGTTCCTTTACCGGAAAGGCCTGGCTTACAAGAAGAAGGCGCCGGTAAACTGGTGCGAGTCCTGTCGGACCGTCCTGGCCAACGAACAGGTCCTGGACGGCAGGTGTGAACGGTGCAGTCATGAGGTGACCCAGAAGGATCTTGAGCAGTGGTTCTTCCGCGTGACCGATTATGCCGATCGGCTGCTGGAGGGCCTGGACGGGCTGGATTGGCCGGAACGGATCAAGCTGATGCAGCAGAACTGGATCGGGCGCAGCGAGGGCGTGGAGATAGTCTTCCGGGGCGAGGACGCTGACGGCGGATTCGACGTGCCGGTGTTCACCACCAGGCCGGACACGCTCTTCGGCGTGACTTATGTGGTGCTGGCTCCGGAGCATCCGGCGGTGAGCCGGCTCACCGCCGCCGACCGTCGGGAAGAGGTGGAGGGATACCTGAGGGCCGCCCGAACCAAGACCGATCTGCAGCGTACGGGTCTGGAACAGGAGAAGACCGGCGTGCCCCTCGGTTCGACGCTTGTCCATCCGCTGAGCGGCGAACCTGTTCCGGTCTGGACCGCCGATTATGTCCTCGGGTCCTACGGTACCGGCGCGGTGATGGGCGTGCCGGCACACGATGAACGCGACTATTCCTTCGCCCAGCGGTACGGGTTGCCGATCAGTTTCGTCATCAGGCCGGAAGACGAGGCGGTGGCCGGTTTCACCGAAGGGGCGGCCTACACCGGAGCGGGGATACTGAGCGGCTCCGGGGAGTTCGACGGCCTGGGGTCGGAGGAGGCCAAGGATCGGATCGCCGCGGCGCTGGTCGACTGCAGCCTCGGGGAGAGGAAGACCAACTATCATCTGCGCGACTGGCTCATCTCGCGGCAACGTTATTGGGGAGCCCCTATCCCGATCGTCTATTGCGACCGTTGCGGCGAGCAGCCGGTCCCGGAAGAGCAGCTGCCGGTGCTGTTGCCTGATGATGTCGATTTCCGGCCGACCGGGGAATCGCCCCTGGCCCGGTCTGAGGATTTCCATCGGGCCACCTGTCCGGAGTGCGGTCAGGCCGCCCGGCGCGAGTCGGACACCATGGATACCTTCGTCGATTCCAGCTGGTACTTCCTGCGCTTCACTTCGCCTCATGAGGGGGAGCGTCCGTTCTCGGACCACGCGGTCAATTACTGGTGTCCGGTGGACGTCTACGTCGGCGGGGCCGAGCACGCGGTGCTCCATCTGTTGTACGCCCGGTTCTTCACCAAGGTCCTCTGCGATCACGGCCTGCTCCCCTTCGAGGAGCCGTTCCTGCGCCTGCGTAATCCCGGACTGATCCTCGGCGAGAACGGGGAGAAGATGTCCAAGTCCAAGGGTAACGTCATCAATCCGGATGACGTCGTGGACCGTTACGGCGCCGATGTCATGCGTCTTTACGAGATGTTCATGGGCGATTTCGAGGACGCCAAACCCTGGGATACCCGGGGTATCGTGGGTCTGAGACGTTTTCTCGACCGGGTCTGGACGACCGTCCATGACACGGTACACGAGAGGCGGGAGACGGTCTCGCCGGAACTCGAGCGGCTGCTGCACCGGACGGTCAAGAAGGTCACGGAAGACATCGAGGATTTCAAGTTCAACACGGCGATCTCCGCGCTGATGATCCTGCTCAATGAATGGACCAGGGTCGGTGGCGGGGACCGGGGTCTCCTGTCGGTCTATCTGCGGCTCCTCGCCCCCTTCGCGCCGCATCTGGCCGAGGAGCTCTGGCGCCTCATCGGTCACGAGTCCAGTATCTTCCAGGCCGACTGGCCGGCCTGGGATGAGACTTTGGCGGCGGAGGAGGAGGTCGAGGTCGTCGTCCAGGTCAACGGCAAGGTGCGCGACCGTTTCCTGGCGCCCGCCGGTACGGACGAAGACGAGCTGAAGCGCCGGGCCCGAGAAAGCGACAAGGTGAAAAATGCCCTCCAAGGAGGTAAGATAAAGAAGGTGATCGTGGTCCGCGGACGCCTGGTGAGCATCGTGGCTTCCCGGGACTGAAACCGGATCCGTAAGCACATGGCCCAACGATACGATCCATTGCTCAGCGCTTTCGACGGCTGGACCCTGGACTGGAATGCGGTCCTGGGCGCCGGTTTCAGGAGCGTGCCCAAAGGCTGGCGGTCCGTTTTCCGGGAATGTCCGGTCGAGGACCTGGCCCGGATATCCCGGGAAGGGATGAAGCCGACCCCCGAAGAGGCCAGGCATCCGGAACTGAGCCGGGAGATGAAGCTGCTCGACCGCTGTCGTCCGGCGCGCTTGGTGCGGCAAGGCATCAGCCGATCGGCGGCGATTTCGGGGGTGCCGGCCCTGGCCAACACCGGACAGGCGCTGGGCGGGGACCGCGTGGTCCTGGAGATGAAGGTCGATCCGGCGCGGTGTTACGTAGGCGACGCCGACTTCCTGCTCAATTTCCTGCCTTTCGTCGGCACCGATCGGGAGACCCTGGAGAGATACCGCGGGCTGTTCCGGCAGTACTGGAAGAGCGTCATTCCCATGGAGGAATTCCGCAGCGGTTACGTCCGTGTCGAGACCGCCGGGGCGCCCCATTGGATAGCCAAGAAAGGCGTGACCGCGGGTCAGCCCCGGACGTTCTTCGCCCCCGAGGTCCTGGTCATGGTTTCGGTGATACCGAAGCGCCACCTGCGGATCGTCCGTTGGGCGCTCTCCGAGGGCGGCGAGGATACCGACCTGTGGGAAGACCCGGAGGAGGTCTGGGGGGAGAGTTAAGGTATGGAGAGACATCATATAAAAGATGGCCCCGGCGCAGGCCGGGGATTTTCGTTTGCATTTCCGGGCGGTCGGTGATATTAGGACGCGGCCTATGTCGCACACGGTCACCCGCTCCCCATCGCGGACGCTTTTGGTTCTGACGGCCTCCTTCCTTGCCGGCATCATCGCCCATGCTTTCGATGAGACACGTTGGTCAGCGGTCACGGCGTTGTTTTTAGGCGGCTGCCTGTCAGCTGCCGCCGCCGTCTTACGGCGTCAGAACGCCAGTCAGTGCCTGTTGCTGGCCTGCCTCACCCTGTTCGTCTGGGGTCTGGTCAGGTACGACACGGCGCTGCCTTCAGGGCACGACCCGCGGCTTCCGGAAGGGGAGATGATGGGGTTCGAAGGCGTGGCGGCAGAGGTGCCTCGTCGGGGCCTGTATCGTACGGAAGTGGAGTTGGATCGGGTAGTTTCGGTCTCCACGGACGAGACAATGCCGGGACGTTGGCGACTTGACCTGCTGTCGCCGGCCACGGTCGCCTATGGGGATAGACTGACTTGGACCTGTCAGCCTAGGAACGTGCTGTTCGGCAGCGACGGTTTCGATACCCGCCTGTATCTGCACGGTATCCGTTTCCGGTGCCGGCCGCGCGATCCGCCGACAGTGATCGGTTCGGACGAGGGTCATCCTCTCCTGGGCGTGATTTACGCCATCAAGGTCCAGTTTCAGGAAGCGGTCTTCGACCTCTATCCTGACCCGGAGGCTTCCTTCCTGCTCGGCCTGTTGATGGGCAGTCGGGAAGGTATCCCGGATCGCCTGACCGAAGATTTCCGTATGACCGGGACGTCGCATATTCTGGCCGTCTCGGGATATAACGTCACTCAGCTCATCAGGATAGCCGTCGTCCTGGCCGCCCTTTGTGCCATCCCGCGCCGTCGGGCCTCGGCTGGCGTCGCTGTGCTGGTCCTGTGTTTCGCCTTGCTCGTGGGCGATGACGCCTCGGTGGTCCGGGCATCGATCATGGGTAGCGTGGCGGTCTTGGCCACCCTGTGTGGTCGACTTTACGGCGGCTTCATCGCTTTATCGGTCGCTGCTGCCGTCATGCTGGCGTTCAATCCCTTGATCCTGAGGCATGACGTGGGTTTCCAACTGTCCTTTTGCGCCGTATGGGGGTTGTATGCGTTTGGGGAGAGGTTTACCGCCGCGATGACTGACCGACCTTTCTTATCGCGGACGCTGCTCCGGACTGCGGCCGAGACGCTGGCCGCCACCTTGGCCACACTGCCCGTCATCCTGCTCACCTTCGGACGTTTCCCGCTCGGCGCACCGCTCGTCAACATCATGGTCCTGCCGCTGCTGCCGTTCATCATGGCCGGAGGTTTGGTTTCGGCGTCGCTCCATCTGATACACGGATCACTGGGTTGGTTGACGGCGACGGTCACTTTCGCCCTGTTGCGGTGGGAAATATCTGTCGTCACGGTAGCTTCACGTCTGTTACCGCCGCCGCTGGAGATGAGAGCGACCCCACTCCAGACGGGCCTGATGTACCTTTTTCTGATGGCCGTGTGGCTATCCTTATCGGACCGTCGTCGATCGGATCTGGCGACGGTCAGGGGGGCAACGGTCTGGATGACGGATACGACCGATGGTCGTCGTCTCCGATAGGCTATGCGGATACCGTATTCATCCCGTATCGTCATCCTGACCGCCCTGTCGTCTTGTCTCCTGCTGTATCATGGTCGGTGCGACGGCCGTCTGATGGTCCATTTCTTCGATGTCGGACAAGGCGATTCCATATTGATCACGCAGGGCTGCAATCAGCTGTTGATCGACGGGGGCCCGGACGGTTCGGTACTCCATAAGATCGGCAAAGCGATGCCGTTTTTCGATCGGACACTGGAATACGTGCTGCTGACCCATGACCACAGCGATCACATCCGGGGTCTTCTTCAGGTCATACCCCGATACCGTACGCGGCGGTTTCTCATGACCGGCTTAAGTGGCGAGAGTGCCGAAAGGGAGTCGTTATCACGGATCCTGGATCGCACCGGGACACCGATCCAGACGGTCGCCGCCGGCGATATCGTGATGTTCGGCGACGGTCATCATCTGCGCATCCTCTGGCCGGCAGCCGGATTCATAGCTGACCGTAATGTTGCCCGGGACCGCCGACACGGGACAGTCAATGATTCCTCAATTGTCATGTCTCTCCATCGGACCGGGTCGCTTTACGTCTCCGACGAGGATTTTTCCGCGGAACCCGCTCTGGCGATGTTCACTGGAGACATCAGTCAGGATATCGAACGTCGGTTGATGGACGGGGCGGTTCCGGGACGTTCCGTTTTGCTTAAGGTGGCGCATCACGGCAGTTCCGAGTCCACTTCAGCCGCTTTTGTCTCGGCGGTACGGCCGGCGGCGGCTATCGTCTCGGTCGGGAGGAACCGTTACGGCCACCCCTCGGTATCGGTCGTCCGTCGTCTGGAATCATGCGGGTCTGTCGTCCTGACCACGGGTGATCATGGGGATATCAGGGCGGTCTTCGACGGTGACCGCCCGGTCAGACTGCAGGTCCGGGGGGCGTTCGGTTGGCGAGATCTGCCGACGGGAGACCTGGCGGCCTCAGGGCCTTGAAGACCGTCGACCGAGAGATTATACTGTTAGCACGATTCGCTAAACGACATTCGTATGATCCAACGCACTCTCATCCTACTCAAGCCGGATGCGCTCGATCGCGGCATTACCGGCGAGATCATCTCCCGGTTCGAGCGGGTCGGGGCCCGGTTGGTCGGTCTGAAGCTGCTGATCTCGGAAGAGGACACCGCCAAGAGGCATTACACCGACGATTTGGCCCGGCGCCGCGGCGAGGAGGTGCGGAAAAGGATGATCGAGATGCTCACCTCCGGACCGATCATGGCCATGGTCCTGGAAGGCGTGGAGATGGTCGAGGTCGGCCGCAAGATGGTGGGCGAGACCGAACCGAAGAAAGCGGCTCCGGGAACGATACGCGGCGACTACGCGCATGTCTCTTACGCCCACTCCGACGAATTGGGTATAGGCGTCTTCAACCTGATCCACGCTTCAGCGAATCCTGAGGAGGCCGAGACCGAGATCGGAGTCTGGTTCAAGCCGGAGGAGCTGGTCCAGCACTCACCCTCTTACACCAAGTTCACCGTTAAGGACTGAGTTCTTATCCACATCCGTCGGTTGCGGATAGGTCGGACCGATGATAACGTGGGTATCAGCTTGTCGTGAGCTGGCCGGCGTGACAGCCCCCAGGGGCAGGTCGCCCGGTGAACACTTGGATCGCGCGAGCGGTAAGGAGGAGATAAATCCTCGAACGGTTTTACCCGGTGAAACGGGCGGTGCCGGTGGCGCTCTGGAATCCTCCACGGATTCCTTGCCGGCACCTTTATTTTCGGGAAGCTGATATGGGCAGGAAGGAAAAGAAGAAAGATCAACGGCCGGCGTATTTCCGGATCGCCATGATCGTCGTCTTCATACTGGTGGCCGCGAACTATGCCTGGTATCGCCTGGGCAACGATGACGACGGGACGGCCGGCAAGGCGTCGCTCCTGGCCGAATGCCTGACGGCACGCGGTGCCAAGCTTTACGGCACTTATTGGTGCGCGCATTGCACCTCGCAGAAGAAGAGATTCGGCGAAGCGTTCTCCGAGGTCGATTACGTGGAATGCGCCGTGCGAGGCAAGCCACGGGAGCAGACCGAGGAATGTCAGGAGGCCGGGATAGCCGTCTTTCCCACGTGGGTCTTCGCCGACGGGTCGCGGGTGAGCGGCGATCAGAATCTGAGTTCGCTGGCTGAAGTCTCCGGCTGTACTGATGTCTGGACGGCTACGGGATCGGAAGAGCTCCGGGCCCCGGAGGACGGCGGACCACCCGAAGCCGAAGGTTAGGCAGTAGCGGTGATTTTAAGCTTAAATAAGCCCCTTTAAGGGGCTTATTAGGTACTTAGTGGTGGTCTATCAGGTGTGGGTCCGGATCCCCGTTCCATACACTGCGGAGCGGCTTGACAGGTACGTTGAGCGGTCGGTGCGGATTTGGTATGGTTAGATTGAACTTCACACGAACGGTAGAAGTTTTGGGTCATTCGTTTGGCTTCGGGATCCATATCCGTCTGTTCCGTGGGACAGGCGGGCGGACCCCCGCGGCCTATCGGCTCAGCTGATCGCCCGGTTACAGGGTCGATGAGGCAACCGCTGATTCGACTCCAGCGAGGCTTCGGCTGACGTCGTGCCCGCCCATCGTGGTTGCGGCAAGGCCCACCTGACTGCAGCCAAAACTTGACCGTTTTCGTGAAGTTCTTTAAATAGGTCTGACCGTTCCGGGACTCGCGCTCCTTGTGGAGCGGGACGACATGTCGGGCCATAGTATAGTGGCAATACACACCCTTGGGGTGGGTGCGTCGGCGGTTCGATTCCGCCTGGCCCGACCAGGACGGGCCGCTCACGTAGCTGTGGGAGGTCCGTTTTGGTTTCATCGGTGTCTGGTCGGCCAGCAGGCCTCGTCAGCAATCAAAAATCCGGTCCGCGTCGGGCGGTCCGGATATCATTCCGTCCGTCTTCTTCAGGCTCGCCTCAGGATTCCTTGGAAAGTGTCCTGATGCAGCGCGTGCAGACCCGGGTGCGTTTTCCGGCGATGGTCTTGGTCTGCAGGTTCACGCCCTGCTCCCTTTTGGTGGCGATGTTGGAATGGCTGCGGGAGACGGCACGGTTGGATCCGCGTTTGCAGATGTCGCATCTTCGGGCCATACGTTTCACTCTAAGTTGATCAAGGTGCCGGCACTGTAGCATGCGCCACAGGTCTTGACAATATCGGCGGCCGCTCCCGGCGATAGTTGCTATAATCACCCACATGGAATCGACTCTTGTCATAAAACTGGTCGGCCTGTTGGCTCTGCTCATCTCCCTGTCGACCCATGAGTACTGTCATGCCTTGGTGGCCCATCTCCTGGGTGACGATACGGCCAGACGGATGGGGCGGCTGACGCTGAATCCGATCCCGCATATCGATCCCCTGGGGACCGTTTTTCTGCCATTGCTCATGGTACTTTCGTCCTCTCCGGTCCTCTTCGGTTGGGCCAAACCGGTCCCGTTCAACCCCTATAATTTGAGATACCGCAAATGGGGCCCGACGCTCGTCGCCCTGTCCGGTCCGGCTTCGAACCTGGTCGGGGCGGTGTTGTATGCCCTGCTGCTGCGGCTGGTCATCCAGGTGTGGCATTTCCCGTTCACCAACCTGCTGCCGATCTTCCTCATCGCGGCCGTACAGATCAATGTACTCCTGGCGATCTTCAATTTCATACCGATCCCGCCGCTCGACGGCTCCAAGCTGCTGTTCACCCTGTTGGATTCCCCGAAGTACGCCCGGATGCGCCTGTTTCTCGAGACCAGAGGGATCCTGCTGCTGCTGCTCGTCATCTTTTTCGCCCAGCCGTTGCTCATGGCGGTGTTCTCGGCCACCCTGAACGCCGTCTATCTGGTGACCGGGTTATGAGCGGCCTTTCGGGGTCGTCCCGAGACTCTTGACGGGCCGCGGGGGTCGTGTTAATTTAGGCACGCGAATCACTGAGCACCCATTTTTTTTATGCCGACGGTGAATCAACTCATCCGACGCGGCCGCAAGACTGCGAAGGTCAAATCCAAGACTCCGGCACTGCAGTCTGCTTTGGATACGCTGCATCGCAAACGGTCCGATCTGCCTAAGGGGAGCCCGTTCAAGCGCGGTGTCTGTCTCAAGGTGACCACGACGACCCCGAAGAAGCCGAACTCCGCCCTACGTAAGATCGCCCGGGTACGCTTGTCCAACGGCATGGAAGTGACGGCTTATATACCGGGTATCGGCCATAACCTGCAGGAACACTCCATCGTCATGATCCGCGGCGGCCGGGTCCGGGACTTGCCGGGCGTACGGTATCATGTCGTCCGCGGTGTCTATGACACTCAGGGCGTGGAAGGCCGCAAACGCGGCCGGTCGCTCTACGGCACCAAGAAACCCAAGGGATAGTCAGGGAACAGGCATCTAACGCAGCAACGTCGACGATATGCGCGGAAAAAGGGCAATCAGGAGGACGGTGGCATCCGATCCGAAATACGGGAACGAGGTGGTCGGCCGTTTCATCAATTACGTGATGCGCGACGGCAAGAAGACCGTGGCGCAACGCGTGGTCTACGGGGCGCTCGACATCATGGCCGAGAAGACCAAGGCCGATCCGGTCGAGGTGTTCGATCGGGCTATCAGGAATGTCCAGCCGGCGGTCGAGGTCCGGTCGAAGCGGGTCGGCGGAGCCAATTACCAGATTCCGATACAGGTCAGGGGTGAACGTAAGCTAGCCCTGGCTTTCCGCTGGCTGATCGCCGCGGCCAAGAGCCGTAAAGGCCGGCCGATGGCGGATAAGCTGGCCACCGAACTGCTGGCGGCCGCCAACAACGAGGGGGATGCCGTCAAGAAGAAGTTGGACGTGCAGCGCATGGCCGAAGCCAACCGGGCTTTCGCGCATTTCGGCAGGTCCCGCCGAAAGTAGTCAGTACAGGCCCGCCCGTCACCGACCCCGGTGCGGGTTTTATTGTCGGGCCGCTCCCCTGCGGAGATAACGAGGTCACCAACAACGAAGTCGAACCCTATGTCGCGACAATATCCCCTCGAGAAGATCAGGAACATCGGCATCATCGCCCATATCGACGCCGGCAAGACGACGGTCACCGAGCGCGTCCTTTTCTATACGGGTAAGAAGCACAAGATTGGCGAGGTCCATGAGGGCGAGGCCACGATGGACTGGATGGAACAGGAGCGGGAACGGGGCATCACCATAACCTCCGCGGCCACGACCTGTTTCTGGAAGGATCATCAGATCAACATCATCGACACGCCCGGGCATATCGATTTCACCGTGGAGGTCAAACGGTCCCTGCGCGTGCTGGACGGGGCCGTGGTCATCTTCGACGGCGTGGCCGGCGTGGAACCGCAGTCCGAGACCAATTGGCACTATGCCGACGATTATCAGGTACCCCGCCTCTGTTTCATCAACAAGCTCGACCGGACCGGAGCGGACTTCTTCTACGACCTGAAGACTATCCACGACCGGCTGACCCAGAAGGCGCTGCCTCTCCAGTTGCCGATCGGCGCGGAGTCCGGGTTCCGGGGCATCGTCGACCTGCTCAACCGCAAAGCGATCGTCTATAAGGACGATTTGGGCCGGGAGATCGAGGAGGTCGAGATACCGGAAGACATGAAGGATCAGGCCGAAGAATGGCGCGGCAAGCTGTTGGAGGCGATCGTCGAGAACGACGAAGGGCTGATGGAGAAGTATCTGGCCGGTGAGGATATCGCGGTCGAGGAACTGAAACCGGTGCTGCGCCGGGCCACGATCAATCTGGATATCGTCCCCGTGCTCTGCGGCACCGCCCTCAAGAATAAGGGGGTCCAGCCGATGTTGGATGCCGTCAACGATTACCTGCCGTCTCCGTTGGATGTCCCGCCGGTCAAGGGTACGCATCCTCGGGATGAGGAGCAGGTGGAGGAGCGCCAGGCCGATGACGACGAGCCCTTCGCGGCCCTGGCTTTCAAGATCGCGGCCGATCCTTTCATCGGCAAACTCTGCTTCTTCCGGGTGTATTCCGGGACCTTGAAGGCCGGTTCGTATGTCCTTAATACCACGACCGGAGACCGGGAACGCATCGGTCGCATCGTCCGCATGCACGCCAATTCACGCGAGGAGGTCGAGGAGATACGGGCCGGCGATATCGCCGCCGCGGTCGGACTCAAGAAGACCTTCACCGGAGACACCCTGTGCCGCGAAGACAAGCCGATCGTCCTCGAACAGATAGTCTTCCCCGAACCGGTCATCTCGCTGGCGGTCGAGCCGAAGACCAAGGCCGACCAGGAGAAGCTGGGTACGGCGCTCATGAAACTGGCCGAAGAGGACCCGACCTTCAGGGTACGGACCGACGAGGAGACGATGCAGACGATCATTTCAGGGATGGGCGAATTGCATCTCGAGGTCATCGTCGACCGCCTCAAGAGGGAATTCAAGGTCGAGGCCAACGTTGGCACGCCCCAGGTGGCCTATCGCGAGTCCATCACCAAGGAAGCCTCGGCCGAAGGTAAGTATATCCGTCAGTCCGGCGGTCGCGGCCAATACGGCCACTGCTATCTCAAGGTCAAGCCCAAGGGGCGGAGCGAGGGTTTCGAGTTCCATGATGAGATCAGGGGTGGCGTGATACCGCGGGAATTCATCCCGGCTGTCGAGAAAGGCGTCAAAGAGGCGCTGGATCGCGGCGTGATCGCCGGATATCCGATAGTGGACGTGGACGTGACGCTCTATGACGGCACCTACCATGACGTCGACTCGAGTGAGGTAGCCTTCAAGATAGCCGGATCCATGGCTTTCCAGGACGCCTGCAAGCTGGCCGGACCGATTCTGCTTGAGCCGATAATGAAGGTCGAGGTGATCACCCCGGAGGAGTTCATGGGCGATGTCATCGGTGACCTCAGCTCGAAACGCGGCGGGGTCAAGGAGATGCGTGACCG
>LJNP01000064.1 GCA_001303185.1 Parcubacteria bacterium SG8_24 | reverse complement strand
GCCGTTGCTGTCTCCGGTTTCCCCGCCGCCGGCTTCATCTTCCTGGGCTTCCCGCCCCATAAGAAGGGGCGCCGCGCCTTTTTCGACGAGGCACTGGGTCAGAGGCTGCCCGCCGTGCTTTATGAGTCGCCACACCGTATACTGAAGACGCTGGAGTCGATTGCCGGCATCGATCCCGGCCGCCGCCTCTGTCTGGCCCGCGAGCTGACCAAGCTGCACGAGACGATCTATCGCGGTACGGCAGCGGATATCATCCGTCGCCTCAGGGACGAGTCGGCCGTCAGGGGCGAGATGGTACTGGTGATCGAGGGGGTGCGGCCAGGCCGCAGTAAACGAGAAGAGCCACAGTGAAGCTTCCCGACTATGGAAAAGTTCTACGTGACCACACCGATTTATTACGTCAATGACGTACCGCACATCGGTCATTTCTACACTTCCTTGGCGGCGGACGCATTGGCCCGCTATTGGCGGATGCGCGGTCGGGATGTCTTCCTGCTGACCGGGACCGACGAGAACAGCCAGAAGAACGTCGAGGCGGCGGCGAAGCGCGGTTATGACGACGTCCAGGCCTATATCGACATGATGAGCGGACGCTGGTTCGCGATCTTCCGTGATCTCGGGATAACCTTCGACGGTTTCATCAGGACGACCGAGGAAAGGCACCGTATCGGTGTCGAGGAGTTCTGGCGTCGCGTTGAATCGACCGGCGACATCTACCTCGGCGAATACGAGGGTCTGTACTGCGCCGGCTGTGAGGCCTTCATCACCGAATCCGACCTGACGGACGGGCAGTGCCCGGTTCACCGGAAGGAGCCACAACGGATCAAGGAGAAGAACTACTTCTTCCGTCTCTCGGCCTATCGCGAGCGTCTGCTGGAACACATCGACGCCCATCCGGAGTTCATCCAGCCGGTCTCGAGAAGGAATGAGGTGCGGAGTTACGTCGAGCGGTTCATGGAGGACATCAGCATTTCCCGCGAGACGATGAAATGGGGCATACCCGTGCCGGGCGACCCCACCCAGGTCATCTATGTCTGGTTCGACGCGCTGATCAACTACCTTACCGGTATCGGTTTCGGCGATGATCAGGAACGGTTCGGGCGCTATTGGCCGGCCGATGTCCAGTTGGTCGGCAAGGATATCATCAAGTTCCACTGCGCCTTGTGGCCGGCGATGCTCATGTCGGCCGGGATCCCGCTGCCTAAGAAGGTCTTCGCTCACGGTTTCTTCACCATCGACGGCGAGAAGATATCCAAGTCTCTGGGCAACGCCGTCGATCCCCAGGCGGCGGCCGAAAGGTACGGGATAGACGCGCTACGTTTTTTCCTGTTGCGGGAGATCACTTTCGGCGAAGACGGCGATTTCTCGATGGACCGCCTGGGGGAGCGGTACGCCAACGACCTGGCCAACGAGTTGGGCAACCTGTCGCACCGGGTCCTGTCCATGACGGCCAAGTATTTTGCCGGCAAGGTCCCGCCGGCGACAGACGGTTCCCTCGGTCCGGTCTGGGACAGGTATGACCAAGCCATGGCCGATCTACGTTTCGGCGCGGCCCTGGATGCCATCTGGGACCTGTTACGGGATTCGAACAGGCTGATCGATGCGGAGCAGCCCTGGAAGCTGGCCAAGACCGATCAGGAGCGGCTGGCGGCCGTTCTCTATACGCTCCTGGAGAGGTTGCGGGCTTCAGCCTGGATGCTCCGGCCGTTGTTGCCGGAGACCGCCGGGAAGATGAGGCGACAACTCGGCTTGTCGGAGGAGGAATTCGATCGGGAGTATGAGGCGGCGCGGGTTTGGGGGGGTATCGCCGAAAATGCTACAATAGCCAAGAGCGAACCGCTCTTCCCGCGTCGGGACGATTAAGGCCCGATCACTCCCACAAGACCTATGAATATCGTCGACATAATCCTTCTGATATCTCTGGGCGGTTTCGTGCTGGCCGGCCTGTGGTTCGGGGTGATCCACATGATCGGCACCCTGGTCGGCCTGGTGGTGAGCGCTCTCGTCTCCAGCCGACTGTATGAGCCGGTGGCCCAGTTCCTGGCCCCGTTCATCGGCGACAACGTCAACTTGGCGCGGGTCATCGCCTTCTTCGCGCTGTTCATCATCATCAATCGTCTGGTCGGCCTGATCTTCCTGCTGATTGAGAAGATATTCAAGATCGTCGCCATCATCCCTTTCCTTAAGACGTTCAACCGCCTCTTGGGCGCCGTGTTAGGACTGCTTGAGGGTACCTTAGTGCTCGGACTTCTGGTCCATTTCGCGGCAAAATTCCCGTTTTCTGAGGCCGTCACCGGGGCACTGCAAGGCTCGTCCGTGGCCCGGGCCCTGAATCTGATCGGCATGTTGCTGGCGCCGCTGTTGCCCAAGGCGGTGCGGGCGCTCAAATCGGTCTTCGACCTGATTCCCTAGATACCGCCCATCCCTATGCCCAAACTCGTCGATACGCACGCGCATCTTGACGCCAGCATCTATGAACGTGACCTGGATATCGTGGTCCGGCGCGCCTTACAGGAGGGTATCTGGATCGTCACAGTGGGGACCGATTACGCCAGCTCCCGTCGCGCCGTCGAGATCGCCCGACGTTATCCGGAGGGGGTTTTCGCGGCCGTAGGGCTTCATCCGCTGCGCGTCGGCACCCGTGACATGGCTGATGATAAGCTGCTCGATCTGGAGAAATTCCAGGAACTGGCTTCCGATCCGAAGGTGGTGGCGCTCGGGGATGTCGGTCTCGATTATCATGATCTACCGGCCCCGGTCGGACGAGGCGACCGACCCGATCTGGCAGAGCGGATCAGGACGAACCAGAAGAAGGTCCTGTCCAGGTTCCTGGAACTGTCCCGGGAGCTGCGCTTGCCCCTGCTGCTCCACTGTCGCGAGGCGCATCAGGAGATGTTGGAGATACTCGAGACCTGGGACAGGACCTCGCGAGGTTTCGATTCGCGGGGCATCGTCCATCATTTCTCCGGGACCTGGAAGGAGGCTCGCCGGTACTTCAACCTGGATTTTCTGATATCTTTCACGGGACTCGTGGCTCATGGCGGCTATCGTCTGGATGTCATACGTAAGACGCCGCCCAACCGTCTCGTCGTAGAAAGCGAATGCCCGCATCTGACGCCAAATCCTTGGTCGATACGCCGCAACGAACCGTCTTATCTGGGTCATGCAGTCGAGCGGTTGGCGACGGCTCGCGGTGTCAAGCCGGACGAGCTAGCCGTGCAGACCACCAAGAACGCCCTAAGGACACTCCGTAAGCTCAATCGCTGATCTGCGCTATGCAGGAGCTGCAGTTGATCGACGCGCACTGCCACCTGAACTTCAACGCGTATAAGGAGGACGCCGACGAGGTCATCAGCCGGTCCCTGGAACAGGGCATCGGCATGTTTGTCGTCGGATCCCAAAGCACCACCAGCGCCCGGGCCGTCGATTATGCCGCCAGATATGACGGGGTGTGGGCGATCGTCGGGCTCCACCCGATACATCTTTTCGAACAGGAGGTCGATGAGGCCGAGGTCGAGTTCCGGAGTCGGCGCGAGAGATTCGACCCGGGACATTACCGGACCTTGGCCGAACGGCCGGAAGTCGTGGGTATAGGGGAGTGCGGCCTGGATTATCATCATCGCCCCTCTCGGATCGACGAAGGTCTTTTCCGCAGTCGGCAAGAAGAGACCTTTCGGGCGCAGATCGAGCTGTCTCTGGAGCTGGGGTTACCACTCATGATCCATTGTCGGGAGGCCCACGAGGAGGTATTGAGGGTTCTTGAGGACTATCGGCGGCGCGGCCAGGTCTTACGGGGCGATGTGCACTGCTTCAGCGGCACTAGGGACATTGCCGCGAGATATCTCGATTTAGGATTCCATATCTCATTCACCGGAAATTTGACTTACAAACCGCGGGTCATCGAGGGCGGCAACGGGGAGACCCTGCAGGATGTCGCCAGACAGGTCCCTTTGGAGCGTCTGTTGGTGGAGACTGATGCGCCCTATCTGGCGCCGGTACCACATCGGGGTGAGAGGAACGAGCCGGCTTTTGTGCGACACATCGCCGAGAAGATCGCTGAAATAAAAGGATTGACCTATGAGGAGGTGGCGCGACAGACGATGCTGAACACGCGCCGGCTGTTCGGAGTCTGAAAGCGGTGCTTGGAGACAATAAAAAGAGCGGTCATGACAAGCGTCACGACCGCTCTTCGGTTAGGGATGGGGTGTCAGCGACCCGTCCGGACTACTCGTCGGCCGACTCGTCGACCTGCAGGGTGGCCTGGAGCTGATCCTGGAGCGTCCGTCCGGGCTGGGGCTTCTCGGCGGGGGTCTGGACCTTGGGCTTCGGCTCGGCCTGGCCCTGAGTGAGACCCTGGCGGTACCCGGGGTACTTCGCCCGGAACTTCTCCACTTGGGAGAGCGGTTCGTCGGCCTTGGCTTCGGACTTCGGCTCGGCCTTGGCTTCGGACTTCGGCTCGGCCTTGGCTTCGGACTTCGGCTCGGCCTTGGGCTTCGCCGCGGTCTTGGCCTTGGGCTTCGCCGCGGTCTTGGCCTTGGGCTGCGGTCTTGGCCTTGGCTTCGGACTTCGGCTCGGCCTTGGGCTTCGCCGCCTTGTCCGGCTTCGCGACCTCCGCGGTGTCTTTGGCGACCTCGGTCGCCTCCGACTGCTCCTCCGTCTTCGGCTGGCAGAGCTCGAGCGCCTTGTCCTTGGCCAGGCAGACCGCCTGGTAGTACAGCTCGGCGTTCTTCTTGACGATGAACGGAACCTCGCCCCGGAACTGGGAGACCACCGTATCCGGACGGATGGTGGGCTCGATCCGGGAGAAGGCCCGCTTGATCGCCCGCTCCGACGCGTCGGGGCTGACCCGCAGCAGATCATAGGCGGACTTGTGCTCCGTCTTGACCACCACATCGCCGTCCGAGCGTGCCAGACCGACTCCCGGCCGGTTGGTCGCCACCTTGAGCTGGACCTGGGCGAAGCGATTGAGCATCGCCTCGTCGACGATCTCACCCATCTTGCCCATGCCGCGCTCCTCGGCCAGAGCCATCGCCTTGAGCGTGCGCCCGTCCTCCCGCAGGAGATAGGTGCGCGGCTTGCCGATGGTGACCTGCGTCCCCACGTCGGGGAACACGGCCTGACCCCGGTACCAGGCGATGATCTGCTCGCTGTCCTGCCCGTCGCGGCCGTTCCGGCGCTGCCGCTTCTCGAAGACCAGCTCGGCGGTCAACGGACCGCTGTGCCACTCCACGCCCTCCTCCAGGGTGTATTTGAGCGTCGGGGTGGCGAAGCCGATCTTGCCGCGCGAGTTCTCCCGGAAGATGACGCTGCAGGCGTACTCCCGGTCGTCGCGCGGCGTGAAGCGCGGCGAGGCCGGATAGATCTTGCCGTCCTCGATGAAGGACACGCAGGACTCTCCGGAGGGCGTCTGGACCTTGGCGAACCTGAGCTGCATCATCTCGCCACGGACAGCGACCTGCGGCCGGCGGTTGCGGTGCCGGTTACGCTTGCCGCGCCCGCGCCTCTTCCCGTTCCCGTTCTCGTTACCGTTCCTGTTCCTGTTTTCCATCTGTCTCTCCTTGTGTCTTGCGCCTTTCGACGCCTGCGATTCACCCTTGCGGGCTACTGAGAATCGCCCCGGATGGGGCCCCGAAACCCCGTTAGGCACCGTGCCTTACGGGCTGCGAAAGTCCCGGTCAATGGATCGAAACCTGTCGGCTCATCCTGATGACCGGGGCCGAGAAGCCGGCTCCTTGAGGTGTGACACCTCCATATTCCCATTTAAGGTACGCGTCGGTCATAGTGGTCATGACCGCGACACTTATTTTTAGCATATTTTTCCTGTTTTGTCAATAGTCATTGACGTTTTAGGTACCCGGTCTCTGGGCGGGCCGGTTTCTGCCGATCCGGTTGACGGTAGGTGAGACCGGGAGATATGCTGGACGAGGTCCTCGTGGCCGTATATTGGGTATATGTCACACAAGATAAAGGAATCGCTGCCGGCGGCAGCGGAATTTGAGGCTACTAGGGAGGCGTCCCGGGTCGGAGCCGAAGGGGCGGGTCAAGGGCGGGCCAAGAGGCTACGTCGGCTGTTCGTGGATTACCTTCCCGTACTTGATGAATTCGGGGACATAGATCATATCGAAGAGCATTTCGATGAGTTGGACCGCGCGTCCGGCTTTTATTTACGTAAGGTCATTCGGACTTCCATCGAACTGCCGGACGCGGTCAAGACGTACGTGCGGACGGAGGGCGGAGCCCAAGAGGCGCTACTCGACTTGTGTCGGCGACTGCGGCGGGAGATAGACGGGGGCAAGGGGCTGAAGCTCATCTTCGATGACCTGCCGGACGGCAGCCGGCTTCCCAAATGGAAATACCGTCTGGCCGGGAGGGTCCGCGAGGAGAAGATCGGAGAAGGGGGAATCCCGGCGGAGATGCTGGGCCTGGTCAAGGATGATGCACAGTACTGGCGACGTCCGGAATGGAAAAGGTGGTTCGGGCGGGCCTTGCAGGCCAAGCGGGACGAGATCATAACCAGGCATATCGCGGCGACCTTCGGCGCCGCTTCCGGAGAGTATCCGGGTTCAGGCAGGATATCTGCCCCCGATCGGCTAGAGGGCGATCTCCGACGGCTGCTGCGGACCTTTGCTGCAAGATACCGTCTGCCGGAGGAATTGGCGGAATTGATACGCGATGTCGAGTGCTGTGTCATGCGGCCCGCAGCCGGAGCCGCGGGCGGCGATGACCGCCACGCCGCCAGCACCCGATCGGTCCTGTTCAGGATCATGGAACGCCATTTTCAGGACCGGCCGGACATCCTCCGCCTGTTGGGTGAACAACTCACCCCGCATGACTCTGATACCGGCATGACCCAAGACGGCCCGGTATCCTGCCCGACGCTCGCGACGGCCGGTCCGGCCCCGGAAATCAGGGAGACGGTGATCCATCTGGTACGCGGGGCCTTGGCCCAGTTCGGGCCGCTCGAAGGCTCCACGTATGAAGTCCTGGCCGACTATCTGGTCGGGCTGCTCACGGGCGATGGAGGTAACCGCAAGGCGGCGGCGACCTTCCGTGCCGAGGTGGCTTTCCTGGACGCGTCGGGCCAGGTGATCGTCAAGGACGTCATTCGACTCCGGCACGTCGTCCAAGATCTGTACCGGAAGTCATACGCCTGACGCGCGCCCGCCGCGCTTCGTTGACTCCACCCCGGCATTATGTCACGGTTGAGGCCGTGGTGGTCTGTACCTTGTACCATGACAATCAGGCGAGGTTTGGATGCAAGAGTTGCGGGACTCGGCCGATTGGGACGGAGTAGTCCTCAAGAGCATCAATGTCGGCGCCGTTTCCAAGAATCCGGGCGCCGCACGACGCAACGAGCAGTATCTATACGACGGTTATCATTACTGCACGGAAGGGGAATTCCAGCTGGCCCGGCTCCTGGACACCATGTCCATACCGTTCACGCCGGACGTGAGTTTCCATCTGGACATCATCCGACGCCATAACCGGGTCGGCCGGCGTCAGTTCGTCCCCGACTTCGTCTTCAATAAGCTGCCCTTCATCTGGTGGTCCGCTCAGCGGAGACCTCTGCTGATCCACGGCATCGAGGCCAAGCGGGCCAGTCAGGGCCGGGGAGAACAGAGCTTTTCCGACCGGGCCCGCGAGAACGTACGGCTGCTTTACAGGCAGCGAGGCATCCGGATCCTGCTCCTGAGCAATCAGGACATCGCGCTTTATGCGCACTGGGGCGCCCTGCCCTTGATGCCGCTGCCCGGCAAGGGGTTTTAGACCCGCGTCTTCGCGCGGGTCTTTTTGCCGGTTCGGCGCTTCCGGGTAGAATAGAAAGACCGCCGTGCGGGTGGCGGTCTGGGTCAGGTCAGAAGACGGTTCACCGAGTCCAGCAGCTCCTGCGGCCGAAACGGC
>LJNP01000063.1 GCA_001303185.1 Parcubacteria bacterium SG8_24 | reverse complement strand
CGCCTCGGGACGATCCAGATGCTGCAGGCAGGCGGCATGGTCAAGACGATAGCGGGCATTTCCCGGGTCTTTCTCGCAGGCCCCGGAGAAATACCGCTCCGCTGTTTTCGCGTCCCCGTTTCGGTAACTGGCCACCCCTGCCAGGTACAGGGCCGCCGGATCGTTCTGGCTCGACTCAACGAGCCTCCCGGCCCGCGTCCGCGCCTCGGCCACATCGCCTGCCCTCAGCAAATCCTGGATTCTCCGGCCCTCCGCCGCGATTTCCTCCCGGGACAGCCGGCGTTCTGTTCCGGCCTCTTGTTTCCCTTTCGCCGTGGGCATGATGTCGAAGGCGATGCTCACCCGCAGGCCATCGCCGGCGAACGGGATCGTCCGATGGTAAAAATAGGAGGGAAAGAGCAACATGAGCCCGGCTTCCGGCTCGATCAGCCGGGTGGCCGCGGGGCGGGACATCCGGAAATTGTCTGGTGGCCGGCCGAACTCGATCCAGCCGGCCTGCTCCCCGTCGGTCGCCGGCTTCTTGGGAACCGCGGCATAGTAGACGCCGCTGAGCCATCCGGTGGGGTGGAGATGGGCCGCCTGGTGGCCGCCTTCCTCCAGGATCGTGGCCCACATGGTCAGCCGCCATTCTTCGGGGACCGTGGCCAGGAAGGGATGATCAGCGCCTTCCGGGATGGCTGCCAGATAGTCGGCCACCGCGTCGCGAACCATCTGCTCCAGCGCGGCCACCGGACCGGGATTCTCGTCCAGGAGTTCGCCGGTCTGGCTGCCGAGACGGGTGGTCTTGGTGACCGGCTCCCATTTCCGTGTCCCGTGGCGGGTCACGTGTTCCACCAGAGCCTGGTTGAACGCTTCCAGGGACTCGTATCCTTCCGGGGCCGCGCAGTGTCGGCTTGCCATCAGCCGATCGAAGTCCATCAGTCGGTCCCGGCCCTCCAGATCGCCGGTCTCGCCGGCGGCGGCCGCCAGGTAGGCCAGGGCCTTGCAGTTCCCCGGATGAATCTCCAGGCATTGGTGCAGCACATCACGGGCTTCCGTCGCTTGTCCCGCCTGCATGAGGGCGTTGGCCAGGTTCGTGTAGGCCGGGGCGAAGTTCGGGTCCAGCCGAAGGGCGTCGCGATAGGACTGTACCGCCGCGTCGGCCTGGCCGGCGGCGAGCCGGGCGTTGCCCAGGTTCGAGTGCAGCTCGGGCTGGCCGGGGCTCAGCGTGACGGCGCGCTCGAGCATCGGGAGGGCTTCGTCGGCCCGCCCGAGAGTCTGGAGCGTGGCCCCGTAATTCGACCAGAGGGTCGGATCGCCGGTCACGATCTTCACGGCGGCCGCGTAAATCCTTGTCGCCTCTTCATGACGGTCGGTTGCCCGCAATGCGTTGGCCAGGCAGTGCAGGGCGTTGCCGTCATCGGGGTTCAATTCCAGGGCGCCGCGGGCAGCGGCCTCGCAGTCGTCGTAACGTCCCACCTGCTCGTAAATCATGGCCAGGTTGGATCGAAAGGACGCCGTATCCGGGCTGATCGCGATGGCTCTCTGGATGAGCTGAATCGCCGCCTCGGTCTGCCCGGCTTCCCGGGCGATCAGGCCCAGGAGGTGAAGCGCGTCCGGGTGGTTCGGTTCCGTCTGCAGGATCCGGCGATAGATTCGCTCCGCCTCGACGAACCGGCCCCGTCGATGCAGGTCGATGGCTTCGGCCATCATCCGGCGGCGGTCGACGTGCCCCGCTTTCGGCGGTCCATTGGGGTGGGTCTGGTTCACTGGAGCGGTCGGTGCAGGTGGAGGTGGATCAAGCGCCCAATCATATCAACAGCCGGGTTCCGATACAGGCCGCCAGGGCCTTCCGGGGAAAAGGTCTACGGCGTTCCGGTAGCCAAAAAAAAGATGGCCCGCCGAAGCGGGCCATCCCAGGTCAGAAGACCTTGATCGGCGTAACCGATCAGAGATCCTGCTCGTAACGGATGTAGGGCACGCGGCCATACACGTCATGCAGGTAGTTGGAGTAGTACGGGCTGCCGATGTTCTGGCTGGTCGGCGGATCTTCGTCGAAGACGTTCCGCGCGCCGATGGTGACCAGGCCATTCCAGGGCGTCGCGTACGCCACGGACACGTCCACGGTGGAATAATCGTCCACCTGGACCTCCGAGGAGTCGATGCTCGCCGAGGAGATGTAGTTCCAGATCACGTTGGCGCTGAAGTCGCCCAGAGCCCAGTTCAGGCTGGCCGTGCCGCGGTTTTCGGGATCCAGGAAGTCCGGATCCTGATAGCCCTCGCCGTCGCCCTCGTCACGCTCGTACTCGTTGACGTAGGTCCACTGCAGACCGGCGCGGAAATCGCCGATGGCCCCGATCGAGAAGCCGTAGCTGCCCTCGAAGTCCAGGCCGTCGGTCTTTCGTCCGGCGATGTTGGAGGACCGGCGGTCGAGAGACTCGACGCGGCCGCCGCCGACACGGGTCACCTTGTCGATCGTTCCCGCCGCCGGCGGGCTCGAGTCGATGCGGAACTCCTGGTCGAACAGCTGCTGCATGGAGCTCAGACCGATCTCGTCTTCCAGCTCGATGTTGAACCAGTCCAGCGCGAGGGACAGGTCGTCCAGCGGATTCCAGACCAGACCCACGTTCCAGGAGGTGGATTCCTCGGCGCCGAGGTCCCGGTTACCGCCCTGGAAGTTCTGGTACTGGGTCAGCAGACACGGGTTGTTGGTGGGGACCGTATCGGGATCGATACCGGCCTGCAAACGGCCCGTGGTGGGATCGCCCAGCGGATCGTTGGCGCAGGCACGGGTGTCGATAGCGCCGTTGAACGACTGGGAGGCGCCGCTGTAGAGCTCCGACATGCTCGGGGCCCGGAAGCCCTCGCCCCAGGAACCACGGATCAGCAGGCTGTCCAGCGGACGGAAAGCCGCGCTGACCTTCGGGTTCACGGTGGTGCCGAAGTCGTTGTAGTCGTCGTAGCGACCCGCCAGGTTGATGTCCAGCATGCTGAGCACCGGGATGGTGGTCTCGGCAAACAGCGACTTCACGGTACGGGCGCCAGAGACATCCTCGCCGCCGGCGGAACCGTTGAAGTTGCCGGCGTTGTTCTGCTCGTCGTAGTCCTGGTTGAAGTCGTCGTCGCGGTACTCGAAGCCGAGGGCCACGGGTACGGCGCCGTTGTTCAGCTGGAAGGCGTCGAACGTTACCTGGCCGTCGAAGCTGACGACGCGGCTGTCGTTGTCCGCCGTGCCGGTACCGGCCGCGGCGGACTGGAAGGCGGCCTGATCGGCACCATAGGGGATGTTGACCTCGTAGGGGTCGAAATCCTCGTTCTGGATGTCGGTGATCAGGAACGGCGTCAGACCGTAACCCTGGTTGGTGGTGTTGGTCCAGGCCTTGCTCCACTGGGCGCCAAGCTCCCAGTCCATGCCGCCGAGGAAATCGACGGTGCCCTGCAGACCGGCCATGTAGTCCACCAGGGTGTCCTCGACGTTCGTGTCGCGGAAACCGCCGGGCACGTTCCGGTAGTACATGGAGACGCTGAACGGACCCTCCAGGGTGCTGTCCGCCGTGCCGTCGCCGTCCGTGTCCACGGGCGCCGACTGGCCGCCGAACGGCGTGCCGGTTGATACCTGAGTGGCGCCGGGAATGGTCGGGTTGTTGCCATTATCCCGGGAAATGGTGGGGAACGGAGAGGTGAACGGGCTGGGCGCGTACCGGCCGAAGCTCTCGCCGTGGGTGAAGGTGCCGCGGGTGAAGAACGTCGTGGACTCGTTAATGTCGTAGTTGGCATTAATGAAGAAGCTCTTCGTGTCGTTGTCCGCCTCGTTGGCGGCCACGCCGGCGTAGTTGTAGCGGCAGAAAGACCCGACCTGCACAGAAGCCGGGAACTGGTCGCTCGTGCCCAGGTTCTCGGGGCAGCGCGGGTCCGGGAACGTACCTACGGACAGGTATGTCGGCTGCAGGTTGCTGTCCGCATTACCGTCGCCGTCAGTGTCCTCGGTGAACGCCCGGGCGGTATTCCGCGGATCGTTCGTCGTCAGGTAGGCGAAGTAGCTGCCCGGGAAGCCGAAGGCCGACAGGCCCGTGGCGGAGAACGAACGATCACCCTGGAAGATGATCTGCTTGCTCTGCCAGTCGAAGCCGAAGGTGATGTTGCCCTTGGCGCCGCTGACGCCGCCGACGATGCTGGCGCTGTCCTCGTCACCACCCGTCTGGGTCGGACGCCCGACACCGTAGGTGAGGTGCATGCCCTCGTAGTCCTTGCGCAGGATGATGTTGATCACACCACCCACCGCGTCGGAGCCGTAGATGGCCGACGCGCCGTCACGCAGAACCTCGATACGCTCCACCGCGGCCAGCGGGATCGTGGTCAGGTTGGTCGCGGAGCCGGCGCCGAAGGTCGGCGAACCGGTGATACGACGGCCATCCAGAAGAACCAGCGTCCGCTGCCCGCCGAGGCCGCGCAGGCTGACCACGTTCTGGGACTGGGCGGAACTGCCGGAGGAATTCCGGAAGGAACCAAAGGTGTTGAAGGAACTGCCGCGCAGCACTTCTGCAACGGAGATTTCACCGGAGGCGTCAATGTCCTCGCGGGAGATCACCGAAGGACTGCTACGTCATCCTGAGCAAGCGTCGCCGCGGGCGCGCCTACGAAGGATGCCGCAACACCAGCCGTCAGTGCATAACGGACAGCGTCCCTTACTGGGTTGCGCTCTGTCATGTAGTCACTCCTCCTTCATTGGGAGAGGTTGGCGTTGTGGAAATCGGCTCGACCTTTACAGGATCTTGCCGATGAAAACTCGCTACGGAGATGCAAAAAAGCCACTCCCCGGCGCAGAGTTGGTGGGATACTAGCAACACAATTCGGCGATTGGAAGCACTTTGTTGTAAAAAAATTACAGGCGCCTGACGCGGTACGGAAGGGCGCCGGGTGAGGAAACCTCGGGAAGCTTGACGCTGGGTAAAGCAATCCGGGCCATCCTGCTGAACTAACAACGCTTAAAATCGGGCTGGGCACGCCGGGCCGATGAAAGTCCCTGCGACATGTGAGATGAGGCCAGAGGCGCCGATCGACGCAGGAAACAGGCGTTTGTTGCAAAAAGGCAACGGACAGTGTGGTAATTTTGCAACAATCCCCTTGAGGAGGGCTGCCAGGAATTCTCCGATCTCAGGATCGTCGGGCGCGGAGCATCCATCCCATGAGCGGTCCCCGTTCGTGATGGACCAATGATGGCGGCTCGATCTCGAATCCGGTCGCCGCGAACATCGCGCGGATGCTGTCTACCTGTGCCTCGGTCCGGCCGGCCGACATCAGGTCTTCCAGTCTTTCCGCGTTGGCCGTGATGCGTTCCCGGCAATCCCGGAGTAGGGACAGCGCCGGCGTAACACCGCCGGTTCCGCAGGTCTTGTAGGCTTCCGCGACGTTTTTTAGCGCCATGTGGAGCAACTGCGGGTGTTCCGAGGACTCCGCGGCGCCGGTTACGCGGGCAGCGGCCTCGTTGAGTGCCTCGCGCGCCGCTTCCGCCCGGGGATCGTTCTGCAGGGTCCGTCGGGCCTCCGGGGTTTCGGCCGCGCCGACGATAAGGATCAACGCTGCGGCCTTGTCAAAGAAAGCCGTCTCCTCGAACAGCAGGGAAACGTTGCGTATTTCCTCCCGCGAGGTGTCCATGACGATGGATCGGTCATGGTGGATGATGAACTGCAGCCTCGCCCCCGGGGTGGTAATCCGGGCCATCTCCGCTATACAGGGCTCGATGGGGGTGTACTCCAGAGCGTACTGGCCGACGATGGCCTGGAAATATGCTTCCGGAAAACTGGTGGACTCGGCAGGCGTGGAGCCATGGAAGAGAATGCCCTCCAGCAGTTCCCTGTTCCCCGTGACGGTTTCCGTCGGCCGGATAGCAGCCGAGTCGACGCCGTGGATTTCCAGTTGCAGTCCCAGGTCGCGGGACACCTGGTTGGCGATCATGGCGATGGCGCCGTTTCCGGTGCAGATGTCCAGGACCCGGTCTTCGCGGGAGAGGCTTGAGAAGAAATCGACCCAGCGGTCCCTGATGGCTCCTTCGTAATTACCTGCGAAGGCATTCCGGCAGGAGGTCAGGAAGCCGTGCTCCCAGTATTTGTTCCATCCTGCCTGTCTTCGTGGTCCATGCCGCATCGCCGTGCGTGGAGGAGCGGCGATAATATATGTAGGCTCTCCCAGATCCAAAGGACCCCAGGAAGTTGGCGCGGCGCCGTTCCCCCACTGATCCGCTTCTGCAGCCATATTGAGTAACGAATTCGCAAGACTGCTGGCCTCGGCCCGAGATGACCTGGCCGCAGGCCGTACCGAGGCATTCCGGACGGTCCTTTCGCGTCTCCGGGCGCTGGCCGGCAGCTCAGCGCCGCGCTGGCGGGAGCTCGGTGATCTTTACGGCCGGGCGGGAGACCCGGAAAACGCCTGTCAGGCAGCGGTCCGGGCAGTGGGACTGGCGCCTCGGGACGCCGCGCTGCGGGTGGCCCTTGCCGGGTTGCTAAGGGAAGTCGGCCGCCCGGCGGAAGCGGTGGACCACGTGGAAGCGGCCTGCCGGCTGGATCCGACGGCGCCGGAGCCCTGTCATCTGATGGGGGTCCTGCACCTGGACCAGGGGCTGTCCGCCGCCGCTGTCGATTGGCTGCTGCGGGCGCGGGCAGCGGGAGGGAATACCGCGGGGCTGCATTCCGACCTGGGGCTGGCCCTGCAGACCGAAGGCCGCCTCGACGAGGCCGAGAAATCCTATCGCCGCTGCCTGGAGAT
>LJNP01000020.1 GCA_001303185.1 Parcubacteria bacterium SG8_24 | reverse complement strand
AGCGCCACGGCGAGGCTGACAGCAACCACGGCGAGTACATCAGCTCCTGGCCCGAGAAGACCAAGGTGGAACTGACGGGGAGCGGCCGGAAGCAGATCGAGACGGCGGCCGAAGCGTATGCCAAGGAAGGCATCGATACGATCTACGCCTCGGACCTGCGGCGTACCAGGCAGACGGCGGAGATCATCGCCGCAAAGATCGGGCTGGAGGTGCGTTATGACGAGCGTCTCCGGGAGCTCGATGTCGGAATCTTCAACGGTCGGACCGAGAAGGAATACCGCGAGAGCTTCCCGTCCCCGATGGCGCGGTTCGACACGCCGCCGGAAGAGGGTGAGAGCCTGCGCGAACTGAGACGACGGATGGTCGGGTTCATCAAGGACATGGAGAGCCGTCACGCGGGTCAGAAAATCCTGATCGTCAGCCACGGCGATCCGTTATGGATGCTCGAGACAGGTTTCCTGGGACTGTCGGACGAGGAGACGATGGGCGATAAGGCGCCTTATATAGAGGTCGGCAGTCATCATGTCCTGGAGCCGCCGAGATTGCCGTATGACCGGGACGGGCGCGTCGATGTCCACCGCCCTTTCATCGATGAGGTACGGCTGACCTGTCCCCAGTGCGAGGGGGAGATGAGGCGTGTTCCGGATGTCATCGACGTCTGGTTCGATTCCGGCGCCATGCCGTTCGCCCAGTGGCATTACCCCTTCCAGGAGACGGACCGGATCGACCGGGGCCGGAATTTCCCCGCCGATTACATCTCCGAGGCGATCGATCAGACCCGCGGCTGGTTCTATACCCTGCTGGCCGTCTCGACGTTGCTGGAACGGGGGATACCTTACCGGAACGTCATCTGTCTCGGTCACGTGCTCGATGAGAAGGGACAGAAGATGTCCAAATCCAAAGGGAACGTGGTCGATCCGTTCGAGATGATGGATCGGTACGGCGCCGACGCCATCAGATACTACTTCTTCACCGTCAACCAGCCCGGCGATTCCAAGCGTTTCGACGAGAAGGGCCTCGAGGAGATCACCAAGAAGGTCTTCCTGATACTGTGGAACGTCCTGAGTTTCCATGGGATGTTCGCCGGCGATCAAGGGACGACCGAACCGCCGGCCGGACCCCGGCACGTCCTTGACCGATGGATCCTGGCCGAACTGACAGCCCTGACCGAAGGGATGACCGCCTCTCTTGAAGCCTATGATGTGGTCGGGGCGGCCCGAAGCGCCGGCGATTTCGTCAACCTCCTTTCCACCTGGTATGTCCGGCGCAGCCGGGACCGTTTCAAGTCGGCCGATGCCGAGGTCAGGTCCGAAGCCGTGGCTACGCTCGGCCTCGTGCTGCGGACTCTGGCCCGTCTGATGGCCCCGTTCACCCCGTTCCTGGCCGACGCCGTCTACTCCCGGACCGGCGGCACGGAGGATTCGGTCCATCTGGACCGCTGGCCGGATACGGAGAACCTGAAGTCAGCGGTACCGGACGGCGAGACGCTGCGGCAGGCCATGTCTTGGGTCAGGGAACAGGCCTCGGCCGGTCTGGAGAGGCGGGCTGAAGCGGGCATTCCGGTCCGCCAGGCCCTGACCGCGGTGACCGTACCCAGTCCGCCGGACCGGCAGGATTGGATGGAGGACCTGCTCAAGGAGGAGCTGAACGTCCTCGAGGTCAGATGGTCCGGGAAGGATGGCAGCGGAGTCGTCCTCGATACCGAGCTCACGCCCGGACTGAAGAGGATGGGAGCGGCCCGGGAACTGGTCAGGCACGTCAACAGTCTGCGCAAGGAGGTCGGACTGACCATCAAGGACCGCATCATCGTCCGGTACGAGACCGAGGGCAAGCTGTGGAAAGCGATGTTCGAGGAGCGAGGCGACAGCGTCCGGGCCGACGTGTCGGCTGACGAGCTGTCCGCAGGAAGGGATGAGGTCGATCGGGAGAAGGAGATCGAATTCGATGGAGAAAGGCTTTGGATAGGCATCAAGAGACTTTGAATATGATCATCACTCTGCAAGGGACCGTCATCGCCAAGGGCGGCACTCACCTGGTGGTCGAGGTGGCCGGTATCGGCTATCAGGTGTTCGTCAATCCGGCTTTTCTGGCCCGTCTCGAGACCGGACAGGAGATCAGGCTCTGGACGCACGAGTACCTGAGGGAGGACGCCCGGGAGCTGTACGGTTTCGATTCGGCGGCGGAGCACGGCCTGTTCCGGCGCCTGCTCGACGTCTCCGGCGTGGGGCCGAAGATGGCCGTGCATATCCTGTCGCTCGGTCCGGTCGGGGAGATCGAGAAGAGGATCGAACAGGGCGATGCCGATTGGATCAGTACGGTCCCCGGCGTCGGCAAGAAGACCGCTCAGAAGATCATCCTGGAACTCAAGGGAAAGCTGGTCGGGGTGGATGACGTGAAAGGTCCTGACGTCGAGGTCCTGGAAGCGCTACGGGGCATGGGATACAGCAGCGAGCAGGCCCGGCGGGCGCTTTCGGCCGCGCCCAAGGGTGATAAGGTGGAAGAACGTCTGCGGGCCGCGCTGCGCGAACTGGCCCGATGACGGACCGATAATGCATAAACGTCACGGACAGCCGTCGGCTGTCCGTATCTCTCCATGCGAGCGACCGTCTCCAGCAACGAGGAACAATGGGACGCCTTCGTCAGGGCCAACGGCGGCTGTTTCCTGCAGTCCTGGGGCTGGTCACAGTTCCAGGAGGCGGTCGGACGGTCGGTCTTCCGGATGCGGATAGATGCCCAGGCCGCCGGAGGGGCCGGCGGCGATACCGTCGGGCAGTTCCTGGTCGTCTATCACCCTTTGCCGCTGGGTCGGAGTTACGCTTACGTGCCGCGAGGTCCGGTGGTGCTTTTCGGCGGCGATCGGGATCCCCGCGTCTATGCCTATACTTGCATTCGGGCGCTGCAGTCGGCCGCCTCCCGGCGACATGCGGTCTTCACCCGGGTCGATTTGCCGTTCCGGCGGTCCGGCGATGTCGTGAGCGGCAGCGATCTCGATGACTGGGGATTGATCAAGGCCCGTCCGGTGCAGCCTGAGGATACGATGGTCGTCGACCTGACGCAGGATGAGGAAGGATTGCTCGAGCGGCTGCACCAGAAGACCCGTTACAACCTGCGGTTGGCGGCTAAGAAGGGGGTGGAGATACGCGATACCGACTATGGTAACGCGCACGCCTTCAGGCATGACATCGACCTGTTCTGGCGCCTGCTCGACGAGACCGCGGCCCGGCAGAAATTCCATACCCACTCCCGTAACTACTACGAGACGATGTTGGATACGCTGTCCCCGAAAAAAGGTAACGGTTTGGGCGTGCGGTTGCGTCTGGCCGTCTATCGGGGTCAGGCCGTGGCGGCAGTGCTGCTGGCCGAGTTCGGCGACACGGTCACCTATCTGCATGGCGCGTCAGCGGCGGTTCATCGCGAGGTGATGGCGCCGTACCTGCTCCATTGGGACACCATGCTTGAGGCCAAGGGTCGTGGGTTGAGGCGTTACGACCTCTGGGGTACGGCCCCGACCGACGACCCGGAACATCCCTGGGCCGGCATTACCCGGTTCAAGAAGGGGTTCGGTGGGAGCCTGGAGTCCTATCTGGGTTCATGGGAGTTGCCAGTCAGCCGCTTTTGGTATAGCCTGTATCGGAATGCCCGGCGGCTCCTGAGATGAGGCCGCCTACCGCCGGACATCCCAGTCACGCACCCGTAGTTCAACGGATAGAATACGGGCCTCCGGAGCCCGGGATCTAGGTTCGATTCCTAGCGGGTGCACCACCCCCCGTCGCTCGAGCAGAGCTCGAGCTGTGGGGGGTGGTTTTTTCGTTTTTACCTCGGAATCCTGGGACGGTCTGCCAGTTGACACTCCGGCGCGGCGGAGGTAGCCTCAAGGCGCACTTTGGACAAGGAGGGTAACGTGAAGGCCACGTATAAGGGGAAAGAGGTGACGAATCCCGTCGCCAAGGTCCTCATCATCATCTTCCTCATCTTTGTCGCGATGCCGCTCGCCCTGTCCGTCTCCATGCTCCTGATCGCCTCCCTGATCGTCCTGTCGCCCATCCTGATCCCGTTACATCTGATCCTGCGGAAATCCGGTCGCCAGGGTTTCGTGAGGGACGGCGGCAGGCGCATCGTCATCGGCTCCGGAGCCTTCCGGAAACGGGGCTCCTGAAAGTGACCGCCCGGTTCGACGGGCGGTTTTTCATCTCCCGATATGACGGCCGTCGGATATCCGATATAATTTGAGCAGCCCTTTCCATACCCATCTTTATCACCACCTCTGCAGGAGAAGGGATGAACCGTCTGAAAAAGGGATTGTACGGCAGCCAGCGCCGGCCGCGCAGCCGGCTGTTCGGTCTCCGTTGCGGTCAGATCAGCGCCCGGAGCGAGAAAGTCGTCCATAACGGCGGTTGGTACAACAGTGCCGGGGAGAAGCTCGGTTGGGGCGACCTGTCGGTCCAGGATATCGGACGGATTTCACGTGGCCTCCGGAAGGGGGAACTCTTCATCGTCCTCGGTGAGCGGGATTCCTATTGGAATTTCGTGAGTTTCAAGCCCGAGTTCAGGACTTCCCGCAAGGAGAAGGCGCCGGGAATCAGGTATGTCATCGACCGGTGCTACCTGAGCGGGGCCAGGAGCCGGATCTATTACGTCACTTCATTGGATGACGAGTCCGGCAAGTCCATGCGACTCGGCGGACTCACCTGCCGGATCATCACCAAGCAAGAAGCGCGGACGTTGGTCCGTCAGGCGCGCCAGACCCAGAGGTCGTGACCCGTGGACCGTCCGTACCGGCTTGTGCCGGACAGATCTCGGGCGGTCTTTCGTTTGACAGATAGGCCGAGGTGAGTGTAAGCAGAACCTGCTCTTTAGAATATGATGATGGAGGATGTACATGCGTCATCTGAAGGATCGCCTGAGGTCACTGTTGGAATCGGTCGGTTTCGGCAACGTGCGGGTCACCCGGGAAGCCTGGCCGCCCTACCTGGTCTGTTATGTACGGTCCGGCCCCGGAGACGCCGACGACAAACCCCGGATGGCCGATATGGTCTATCTCAGGATCAGGACCGCCCAAGGGGAGTTCGGACTGATGGACGCGGCCGGTGATCTGCCTATGCTGGATCTCCAGGGGACCGGGGTACTGGCCGGAGATCTCTTTTCGGAGCTGCCGGACCTGCCGGAAAACCTGCCGTTCTGTCCTTGCCTGTTCGAGCCGAGGCAACTCCTTCGGCTGTGGCAGCGGCTGACTGCTCAGCAGTCCCCGGCCCGCCACTGAAGCATAATCCGATCGATTCGCCTGAGCCGCCCTGAAGTCTGGGCGGTTTTTCCTTTGAATGGCCAACTCATTGACAAGGCGCCAAAAAAGAAGTACGGTGGGTTGTCCTTTTCTCAAGCGGGAGGCTTGATATGACCGGACAAGGATCGGCTGTCCTCTACGTCCTGTTCTCTTTACTGCTGATCGTCGAGATCGGCCTGTGGTTGGCAGCCGATGCCTTCCACAGCAGGATCGCCTTCAAGGCATGGCGGCGGGATGATTGGAAGGTCGGAGCGGCGGCCGTCGTGGTTGCCCTGCTCGTGGCCACCTTCTATCTCCTGATCCCGTCAGCCCGACCGATTTTGGCCCTACTGGGCTTGTGCGGTATCAGTTATCTGCTGGTCACCGGCACGCTGCTTCTCGGCTTCCGGGCCGATATGCTAAGGGTCAGGCGTCGGCTGACCGCCTTGGCAAGCTCATCCGCCCTTTCATAGGGCGTTTTTTTAGCCTTAAAACCCTTGACATGGGCCCATTTGTATGCTATAGTCAGCGGTTCATTACAAGGCGGTTTGTACCGAAACAACCAACCCCGGGAGGCTGAGATGGCCATCAACGTCAGCAGCAAAGCGAGCTGGCCGGGGAACAAGTTGTCGAACTTCCCCCCGGCGCCGTTCGTCATCGACGGAGTGAAGTGCGCTTCGGCCGAGGGATTCATCCAGGCGCTGAAGTTCAAGGATCCGGAGATGCAGCGACATGTCTGTTCACTGGTCGGTCTGGCCGCCAAGCGGCAGGGCCGGAAGGCCAACAGGCGCGTCCGGCATCAGCGCAAGGTGTGGTGGCAGGGCCGGGAGTTCGGGTTCCGCTCCCCGGAGCATCTGGACCTGATCGAACGGGCCTTGCGGGCCAAGTTCACCCAGAACGACAGCGCCCGCCGCGCGCTCCTGGCCACTAGGGACGCCACGCTGACCCACTCGACGGGTCACCGCGAATCGCCCCACACTTCCCTGCCGGCCCGCGATTTCGTACGGATGCTCTATCGCATCCGCGCGGAACTGCAGGCGGCCTAGGACAGACACCGAGCCCCGTTCACATCGTGACGGGGCTCGAATTTTTCAGGCCGACTCCGTCCGGACCGCCCCGGACCCGGCGGTCTCCGGCGTCTTTCTTGACAGCCTGGCGGGCGGGGTGGTAAGAAACACCCGCTATGAATTTCGCATCCATCTGGACCAATCGGAAGGATTCGCACACCGACTGCTATCAGAAAGCGGCTGACTTCCCATTCCCGGTCCACTTGGTGCCCAAACCAGCGCCCACGCGCATCTAAAGACAGTTTTGACCTCATGGTGGCCCGGGAATGACCCCGGGCTTTTTGGTCCATAGGCCGTTTTCGGCCGGAATAAAGGAGGAGAAGATGGACCAGTCAAGTTCTTTCATCGGTCCGGATACGTTCGTCAGTGAGGCGTTGTCCTCTCTCATCGGAGGGAAGAAGGCGATTCGCGCCCTCTTCATCACCTACAATACCGTCGCCGGTAAGGGTGGGGGTGAGGTCGAGACCGGCAAGTCGGGCCTGGCCGTCACGGTAGAGAGCGGCGGCCTTGTGCCGTTCTTCCGCTCGACTCCGGAGGAGCTTCTGTCGCTCGCCGGCATGCCGGCCGACCGGCAGCTGCTCGACGGGGCCAAGAGGATGCTGGCCGATCTCGGCATATCGGCCCAGCGGGCGGTCGGATCCAGGGCTCGACGTCTGTTGGGTCAGGAGACGCCCGTTGGGGTCATCGCCGTGGTCTACGCCGGGGTCAAGGCCTTTCCGGAGGCGGTCGAGTTCGCCGCGAGCCTGTCCGATTCGGCTCCGGGGACGGATGTCGTCATCGTCACCTGCACCTGCCGTGAGGGACTGAAACGGCGGCTGCTGCGACCCATCCTTGAGGACGGCCGCATCCGGTACGTCGTGGAGACGGAGGAGTGCGGTGGAGCCGAGACCATGCGGCAGCTGCTCGATGCCCTCATCGAGGCCTGGCCCGCGGATCCGGAAAGCGAGGGGTGAGGATATGGTGTGGAAGGTCCGCGAAAGGGCCTGGCGGACGGGACAGGATCCCCGAGACAGCCGTATCCGTAAGATCAGCACACCCTGCTCCTGCGGCCGGCGGATGACCGCCGATATCCGGGCCAGCGAATGGTTCGTTGACGAGGTGCGTTGTCGGTCTGTCGGTGGGTGTGGCAGCGCGCTGAAGGTCCCGAAGCGCGTCTGGGAGCGAGCGCTGCGATAAGACGGTTCCCGGCCCCTCGCGTCATCACCGACGCCTGACATCCAGGCCGTCCATCAGTCGATGGGCGGCCTTTTTTTTGAGAAGGGATGGGGAAAGGCCCGGCGACCCTGACGAAGCCGGACATTGACAACACCAGACGTCTCAGGCTTAATCGAAGCGTCCTTTTCAACCAACCTCATCGATCCGCACTCGGAGGCATCAAGGGAGTATGCCATGCAGAAACTGTCTTTGATCGGCATCAGTCTCCTGGCGACGCTTATCGCGCTCATCCCCACCTGGCTCTATATCCTGGCCCGCCTGCTGCTCGAACCGGACGGTTTCTGGCAGGAGGTCGTCGTGCTCGGTTTGGGCGTCTGGGTCCTCGGCGGGATCCAGATCATGCTCCTCATCTTCCTCATATATTTCCTGGTATCCATGTGGAGCGACTGACGCTGGTGGTAGTGCCGGCTTCCTGACCGCCCGATTCCGGGCGGTTTTCTGTCTCATGGACCGGCGTTGACAGGACCACGGAGGCCGGTTAATCTCAAAGGTCCTTTGACCATAGGATAAGGAGGTAGGCATGCCGCGGTTGACCGAGTACGTGATCATCGTCGCCTTGGTAGCCATCGCCGCCATCGGCGTGGTGAGCCTGTTCGGCGACAACATCAGAGCATTGTTCGATCAGAGCGAAGAGGCTCTCCGGGAAGCCGGAACTCCGTCCCGGGCCGAACGTCTGGAGAACCGCCCGCTCCCGCTCACCCTGAAATACTTCCGGGATGACCGGACCGATCCGCCGCTCTGTTACGCCTTCGTCGAGGTCCGTCATTACGGTCTGGCCCGCCTGGGCCTCACTACCGTACCGTGCGCGTCCGTCGGGCATCTGCTCGAGGATCGTTGACTCCACCGCCCCTTCGGGGCGGTTCTTTAGTTCAGGAGGCCGTCAGCGCCTCCTTGACCGGAAAAACCGCCTTCCGGCGGTCTTCAGACAGGGCCGCATTCGGTCGGCATCACCTCTCCACCCGGCCCTTGCCGGAAGCCAGCGGATCGTCGTCGAGCGAGGTGGTGAGTGGCGGGACCGACAGCAGGATACCCGAACCGGTGACCTTGTCTGTGGCCTCGAAGATGGTGGCGTCGATGAGCGTCGGTATCTTGCCGACCTGATCGTCGGTGGGGGTGAGCGCCAGATCGAACTCCAGGCGCAGTCCGGTGATCGATAAGGGGAGCCAGTTGAGGGTCCAGATGAGCTTCTCGGCGGCGGCATCGAATTGCAGGTCACCGGCATCGATGTTGGAGGCGCCGGTCCAGGTGACGTTGGAGGGGAGGCGGGCCGACATCTTCAGGTCGGTCAGCTCATGCAGGCTGTTGCCGATATCCCAATGTACCCGATAGGTGGTGGCCTGTCCGGCCTTGGGCGGGAGCGGTCCTGAACCTATGGGCAGGCCATTGTCGTCGAAATATCTGACTGTCGCGGCAACCGAAGTGTCCGAACCGATCTTGGCCACGATCGGCTTGGTGAGTGTGGTCCGTTCGATGATGTCGCCGTCGGCGGATTCGATGAAGGCCTCTACATGACAGGACACTTCGTACTCCACGATCTTCTGGTCGGGCAGCGGTTCGGCGATGATCGGTACGGAGAACTCGATCACCCCCTCGTCATCCTCCTCAATCCGTTCCAGCTGACGCACCTGCTTCTTCTCCCAGATTATACGGTTGCCGTCCCTCACTCCTTCGGTCCCGTCTTTAAGGTCGTTCCACATTATGATGGGGGGCGTCTCGGGGACGGTCTCGAAGACCACGGCCAGACGGACATTGCCGAGGCTGACGTTACCGGTGTTCCGATAGGTCACCGCATAACGCAGGGTGTCACCGAAGTTTATGGTCTGATCCTCGTCTTTACCGTTGAGGATGAGCGCCGTCACCAGCTCCCCTTCCAGGACGTCGACGGTCAGTCCGGCGCCTTCTTGGAGCATGAATTCCTCGTTCTCGTCGAGCAGTCCCAGTTCCGCGCCTATCTCCAGGGCGCCGCTGACGTCAGCGGCGAAAGTCCCGGATACGGTCACTTGATTCTCCGCCTGGGCGTCCAGCAGTTCGATGACCCAACCCTTGTCGTCTTCCGGCAACGACTCCTCGTCCGGGATGAAGCCTTCCGGGAAGACCGGCCGTAATCTCAGGTCGATGAAGGAGTTGTCCGAGGTGTTCCGGTAGACGTAGTCGAAGGCCACCTTGTCGCCCGGCAGCACCTTGGTCGGACCCTTCACCTCGACCTCAAAGACCGAGTCGTCGATGAGCACGGTGCGGGTGGCGACCTTCTGGAATTCCGAATTGAAATCAGCCGGACGGTAGGTCAGTATGGCCTGCATGTCCAGTTCACGCCCCAGCGGCGACAGGAAGACACCTTGCAGGATGATCTCCCCCTCCTTGCCCGGAGGCAACGAACCGATCTGCCAGACATTCTTCTCCGAATGAGGCTCGGTGCCGAGTACGGTGAAATCCTTGGGCAGCCGTACCTCGAGAGACGAGGTGCCCAGGGGTACCCGCTCGCCGTTGCGGTACCGGATGCGGTAGGCGACGCTGGACCCGCTGGTTATCTCCGCGGGTCCGTCGATCACCAGCTCTACGCCCCGGCCGCTGAACTTGTCGTCAGTCGGGGAGAAGAAGAAGAACCCCAACCAGGATATCGCCGCCAGCACCCCGAAGAAGACGATCAGCCCGATCAGTATCTTCTTGACTGTAGAATGACGCGCCTGATCGAGACGGGTCATATCCGGCCGCTCCTCCTCCTCATCGCCATAGATCGTCTCCAGCTCCTCCTCGATCTCCTCGGGAGTGGGCAGGTCCTCCGGTCCTGTGGCCGCGGCCCGCGGCCCGTTTTCGTTTAGGTCCTTACGGGGCATAGTCTGGTCGTCAGTGCGGGGAGTGCGCCATCACGCCGATCATCGCATCGCCTTCAAGCGTCATCGAGGCGTTCCAGCGTCCGCGGTCGTCCCGTTCCAGGTCGCGGGATTGCCAGATCGGATAGTAACCGCGCGGGAAATCTACGCTGGCGATCAGTCCGGGCGGATTGGCTCCGGCCTGTTTCTGGACGAGCAGGGAATAGGAGACCTTCGAACCGCCTTCCTGCGTGAAGGCATTGATCAGCCGGTCCAGACCGTCATCGGACACCCGTTCCACGGTGACGGCCCCGGGCGGCAGTTGGTAGACCAGGGTAGCGACGCTCGTCTCCCCGGGATCGGTCTGGACCCAGTTGCCGAACACGGTCTTGCCGTTCTCCTGCCAGATCCTGGTGCCGGAATCGCGATGGATCTTGGTCGTCTCTTCCTGGATCCGCAGGGTCTCGTCAGTCACATAACCCGGTTCGGGCAGTTCGAACAGGGTCGGTGACGGCGGCGTGAAGCCGGCGGCATCGATGAGCAGACTGCCTTGCGGCACGTAGACCCGCAGGTAATCGACGTTACGGACGCCGCTGAACGGTTCGCCGTCGCGGCCGTGATGCGCCCGGGTCAGGGTCAAGGTGATTATGGCGGTCGAATCAGGCAATATCTTGGTTTCGTGACGTATCGATTCCTCCATCACCCGGTCGGTCTTCTGTCCGGCGATGTTGGTATGGACGACATAGAGGTAGTCGCCGTCCGCCGGCTGGAGTTCTCCGGTCCAGCCCAGCTCCGCCGCCTGCGTCTGGAGCCCGTCGTCGGCGAACCAGAATTGGAGGTCCTTGTTGGTCAGCGACCGGTCGAACAGGTCGATCATCTCGAGCAGGCCCTGACGGTCAGCCTCGAGCACCCGTTCCAGGACGATCGGCGCCATATCGGCGATGATCTGCTTGGGCCGGTTCTCCTCCTTGTCGTATTCCAGCTCCGTGTAGGTCTGGGTCTCCAGGTAGAAGTTGTCGGCGTCGATGACCTTGTCGTATTCGGGCAGGTCGATCGGTCCGGTTATGCCGATGAGCCGCTCCATGAAGGAGGTGGTGATGGCGATGACCCCGTCCACCGTCGGACCGCCGCTCTGCTCGTAGAACCAGGCCAGCCGGTCGGCCGAGGTCGGGAAGTCCGGGGACCAGTTGGCGTCCTGGAACTGCCAGTGTGGATTGATCAGGTGGAGCGGTCGTGGGGAGATCAGTCGGGCCCGCAGGCTGCCCTGTAGGTCATAGGAGCCGCCACCGGGGATGTCGAGATTCTGTATCTCTCCCCGGTTCACGTCGACCAGGGCGAAACTGCCGATGAACCCGCCGGTCGGGCGCAGCTCGGCATCGTTCTGGAAGATCACCAGGTATCTCTTGGGTTCGTCGGCGCCGAAGGCGATCGCCAGCAGTTCGGCGATATCAGCACCCCGACGGACGTCGTCGGTCAGTATCGGCATCTCGCGTTTGGCCAGGAGCAGCACGCTACGGTGGGCTTCGGGTATGGAAGAGGCCGAGACCCGACGGATCGCCTCGGTGGCCGCGTCAAGGTGCGGCAGCGACGAGGTCAGGTAGCCGCTCAGCAGACGCAGTCGGGTAGTCGGTTCGGCCGTCGTGTCGAGGTGGGAGAGGCCGCTGGTCAGGGCGATGCCGCCGCGGGCTATCTCCTCGCCGGCGGTCAGCATGGGCGCGGCCGAGGCCAGCGGCTCCACCGGTATGAAGGCTCCGGCGGTGAGTAGGGTACGGCCGGTCTTGCCCAGCTTTTCCTTGGCGGCGGCGAAATGGGCCTCAGCCGCGCGGAAGGACCTCTGAGCCTCGTCGAAGTCGTGTCGCTGGGCCGCCGATCCCGCAGCGTGGAGCATCGATACGCCGAGCGAGCCCTGTTCGATCACCGGAGAGGCCAGACGCTTCAGTCCGCCGAGCGAGCCATAGGCCCCGATCGGCAGTATGAGCAGCACGGCGATCGCCGCGAAACCCAATAGCGCGCCGCGCCACCCCGGAGGTCTCTCGAACCCCAGACTTATCGGCTGCAGGAGAGGCAGGAGTTCCCGGTCCGTCGGTGGTCGGTCCGGATCGGTCAGGAAAGCCGGAGCGGCCAGGGTCGATCGCCGGGCGGGACGGCGCCGGCGGAAGATCCCGGCCGGTTTCAGGGCCAAGCGCCAGGCCAGGATGAAAGTGATCTGGAGCAGGGTGAGGACAGTCAGGTCGGCCAGGGGATGCTCGTTGAAGAATCGCACCACCGTGATCCGGACGGCCTGCCAAAGGGTCACCGATTCTGGGGGCGGAAAGTCGCGCCAGCCCCGCGGCCGTACCGAGAGCGTCCGGACTCGCATGTCATGCAGATGGAGGTGTTCATCGAGCAGCTGACGCAGCGCCATCTTGCGCCGCGCCTTGACCGCGGCATATTCCTCCGCGGAGACGTGGCGGTTCAGGTCGAGCAGATGCGGCGAAGCGTCGGTCTTCCGGCCCGGGCGCAATTCCAAGACAGCCGTACCGTCATGGGTCGGATGGCCATGGTCCTCAGTCAGGCGTTCCGGTTGTCGGTCATCTCTGGACATGATCTTTCATGGAGATCGCCTTCTCATAGATGTCTCTGGTCTTTTCGGCGCAGTCCTGCCAGCTGTAACGTCGGACGCGCCTGAATCCTCGACGCCTCAGTTCCTCCCGGAAATGCTCTTCTTCGGCCAGCCGCCTCATGGCACTGAGTATGGTCTCCGGCTTCTTCGGATCGAAGAACAGGGCGGCCCGGCCGAGTATCTCCGGTAGGCAGGTGGCGTTGGACGAGGCTACCGGCAGGCCGCGACAGAGCGCCTCTAGTGGCGGCAGGCCGAAACCCTCATGCAGCGACGGGAAGACGTAGAATGAGGCGCGGTCGTAAATCTGACCGAGAGCCCGGTCGGTGGCCCGGCCGAAGAAGATCACCTGTTCGTCATCGCCCCGGGAGGCCGATTCGGTTTTCAGCCGGCGATAGAAATAATCCTCGCTGCCGACCAGCACCAGGTGATATTCGGGATGGCCGCTCTCCCGGAAGTTCCGGAAAGCGGCCAGAAGCGCCTCCAGGTTCTTGTGGGGATAGGCGTTACCTACGTAGAGCATGAACGGTTGCGGCAGGGCCGCCACCGGCAGGTCGATAGGCCCGCTGTCGCCGGTCGGCAGGAGACGGGGCGAGCAGGCCTCGTAGGTCACGGTGATATCTTTTTGTTTGGCGAAGGGGAAGGCCCCCTCGATCTCTTTTTTCGTATGTTGGGAGACCGTGATGACGGTCTTGGCCCGGGCGATAGCTTGCCTGATGGCCAGCCGGTAGAACAGGTATTTCAGCCGGAAGCGGAGGGGGCCGAGGGTCGTGGCCCGGGTGGTCGGGAAGTGCAGCAGGATCAGGTCATGGATCGTCACCACGAAAGGTCGTCGGTAGAACAGCGGTACGTTGAAATGCGGGAAATGGACCAGATCCAGCCGGAAGCGGTTCAGGAAGCGGGGATAGAGCAGCTGTTCGCGCCAGGAATACCAGGGATATTCGGCCAGTACCTTGCGAAACCGCTGATTCCGCGGCCGGTACTCGTTCCAGTTGCCTTCCCGGAGGAAGATCAGGTAGTCGTTCTCCTGGTCGATTCTCTCCAGGTGAGCGATCAGTTCGCTCGTGTACCGTCCGAGTCCCTTGCCGAGCGATCCGTAGAAGCGGGCGTCAATTCCGATCCTCATGTGTCTGTGATTTGCCGGTCCGCGGCGGGTCAGGGGTTCGTCCGGGCGGACTCTCACGGCCAAGCGAAGCCGATACCGGTCCATTATAACAAATGTAAGGAGGACTCTCCACCTTGTTTGTCCCCAGAGCCGCCCTTAAGCCGGCGGTTCAGTCGTAGGTCGTCGCCATCAGGGGTACAGGACGTCCGTTTTGCCTTCGGTCGCACCCCGTGATGTAATGAGGATAGAGATCCAGACATAAGGGGTAAGCTTATGTGCGGTATCGTGGGTTATATCGGTCCGCGTAGGGCCGAGGGCGTATTGCTTGATGGGCTGCGCCGTCTCGAATATCGGGGTTACGATTCGGCCGGGGTCGCCGTATTGGATTCCGGCGACGTGGCCGTGGTCAAGGCCGCGGGACGGGTGCAGGACCTGGCCGACCGCCTGTCCCGGCGGCCGCTCAAGGGCAAGTCGGGTATCGCCCACACCCGTTGGGCCACGCATGGCGAGCCTAACGACGTCAATGCCCACCCCCACGTCGATTGCGGCAGCTCGATCGCCCTGGTCCATAATGGCATCATCGAGAATCACGGTGCGTTAAGGCGTCGTCTCGAGGAGCACGGTCACGCTTTCCGGTCCGAGACCGATTCCGAGGTCCTGGTGCATCTCATCGAGGAGTACGCGACCGGTGATAGGCCGTTCGAGGAAGCCCTGGTTCGGGCACTCAAGGACGCGGTCGGCACCTTCGGGATAGCAGTGATGAGCCTCAAGGAGCCGGAGGTCATCTACGGAGCGAAGCGCGGCAGCCCGCTGGTCGTCGGTCTCGGAAATCGGCGCGACGAGTTCTTCATCGCCTCCGACCCTGCGGCCCTGCTGGCCTATACCCGGGAGGTCATCTATCCGGACGATGACGAGGTGGTGCGTCTCTCGGTGGAGGGGGTAGAGACCTTCTCGCTGGATCGGGTGCCGCAGGAGAAGTCAGTGGAGTCCATAAGCTGGAGCTTGGATGAGATAGAGCGCGGCCGGTTCCCCCATTTCATGCTCAAGGAGATCTTCGAGCAGCCGGAGGTGGTGGTCAACGCGGTGCGCGGTCGGTTGGACGCGGAGAACGGGATGGCGGTACTGGGAGGGCTGCGGGACGTCGAAGAGAGGCTGCGGGGCGTGGAGCGTCTGACCGTGGTAGCCTGCGGTTCGGCCTGTCTGGCCGGTGCCATCGGGGAGTACATGCTCGAGGAATACGCCGAGATACCGACCGAGGTGGAACTCGCTTCGGAGTTCCGTTACCGTAAGCCGGTTCTCGATCCCCGGCGGGAAGCGGTGATCGCGGTGTCGCAGAGCGGCGAGACCGCCGACACCATCGGCGCGCTGCGCGAGGCGCGGGAGAAGGGGGTGCTGACGCTCGGGGTGGTCAACGCGGTCGGTTCGACGATCGCTCGCGAGACCGATGCCGGCGTGTTCATCCATGCCGGACCGGAGATCGCCGTGGCCTCGACCAAGGCTTTCCTGGCCCAGGTCACCGTAATGGCGCTGTTGGCGGTCTTCCTGGGACGGCAGCGGCGGATGTCGCGCGTCATGGGCGGCCGTATCTGCCGCGAGATACTGGCCTTGCCGGAGAAGATCGGACGGATACTGGAGCAGAACGACCGGATACGGTCCGTCGCCGAGAAGTACGCCCACTATTCGAGCGCCCTGTACCTGGGCCGGAAATACAACGCGCCGGTCGCTCTCGAGGGGGCACTCAAACTGAAGGAGATCGCCTATATCCATGCTGAGGGCTATGCCGCCGGCGAGATGAAGCACGGACCGATCGCCCTGCTCGATTCTTCGTTCCCGGTGATGGCCGTAGCCACCCGGGACAGCGTCTTCGAGAAGATGAAATCGAACATCGAAGAGGTCCGCGCCCGGCGGGCTCCGGTCCTGGCCCTGGCCACCGAGGGCGACGAGGAGATGTACCGGTTGGCCGACGACGTCATTTACGTGCCGAAAACGCTGGAGATGCTCTCCCCGATACTCAACGTCATCCCGTTCCAGATATTCGCCTATCATGCCGCAGTGGCCCGCGGTTTCGATCCCGATAAACCGCGCAACCTGGCGAAATCCGTGACAGTGGAATGATCCTGCGGTCAGGAATCGGCCGTCCGGAAACGGTTCAGTCTTGGACAAGAATCGGACCATGCGGCAAGATGGCGCCGATGTCGTCTGACCGCATTTTTTCATGTTATGGTCGCCGTGAAGAGACCGACTTTCCGTACGGAACGCGAGCTGCTCAGCGGCGGTTTTTCCGTAGTGGCCGGAGTGGATGAGGCCGGTTGCGGCTGTTGGGCCGGTCCGGTCTGTGCCGCAGCGGTCATCCTGCCCTTCGATTCCCGTATCGGACTGATTCGCGATTCCAAGACCCTCAGCCCCGATCAGCGTGGCCGGGTGGCCGACCGGCTGAAGACGGTCGTCGCCGATTGGGCCGTAGGATTCGCCACGGTCGGAGAGATCGACGAACTCAACATCAGGCGGGCCAGCATACTGGCGATGCGGCGCGCCTTGGAGGCGCTCAGTCTGCGTCCGCAATTCGTCCTGTCGGACGCCTTCGCCATACCGGACATAGGCATACCGTCACGAGGCATCCCTCAGGGTGACCGGCACGTCAAGTCGATCGCCGCGGCCTCGATCCTGGCCAAGGTCGAG
>LJNP01000019.1 GCA_001303185.1 Parcubacteria bacterium SG8_24 | reverse complement strand
CAGGAAGATGAAGCCGGCGGCGGGGAAACCGGAGACAGCAACGGCGGCAGTGACCGCGCTGGGACCGGGTATCGGCACTATCGGGATCTCCGGTTCGGCCGCGATCAGCGCGTCGACCAGCCGCCCTCCGGGGTCGCTGATCCCCGGCATGCCGGCATCGGACACCAGACCGACGTCGTGCCCCCGCCGTAACCTGTCCAGTACCCGACCGAGCATCTTTCCGTGGACCTGTTCCCGATAACTCTCTAGCCGCACGGATATGTCGTACCGAGAGAGCAGCTTGCGGGTCACCCGCGTATCCTCGCAGAGCAGCAGGTCCACCGCCGAGATCGTCCGCAGGGCCCGCGGCGTGATATCTTCGAGGTTACCGATCGGAGTGGCTATGACGAAAAGCTTGCCGAGCATAGACGTAAATCATCTGTCGCTTTCCTGTGCCGGGGCAGGGGCGGGACCGACCGCCGCCTCTGCCGCGCCGGACAGGGCCTCGGTCACCAGGCTCTCCAGATCGAGTCTGCCCTCCTCGGCCTGAGCCGCCCCCTGAGTCGATGACAATTCAGGATGATCCGGCACGAACAGGCTGCAACAATCGTCGTGCGGCTCGATGGAGATGTCATAAGTGCCGATACGGCGGGCCAGCGCCGTGATGTCCCTCTTGTCCTCGCCGATCAGCGGACGGAAGACCGGCAGGGGCGAGGCGGCGTCTGTCGTCACCAGATTCTCCAGGGTCTGTGAGGCCACCTGGCCGATGCTGTCTCCGGTCACCAGGGCCTGGGCACCCCACCCCTCGGCCAATCTCCCGGCCAGCCGGAGCATGCTTCGGCGGTACAGTACCACCCGCAGCTTCGGCTCGGTACTGGCGGTGATGGCCCTTTGGATGGGGGCGAACGGGACCAGATACAGCCGCGAATCACGCTGATACCGATCGAGCGCCGCCGCTAGGCGTTTCACCTTATCCACCGAGGCCGGCGAGGTATGCGGCAGGCTGTGGAAATGGACGAAAGAGACCCGGCAACCGCGCCTCATGATTTTCCACGACGCCACCGGAGAGTCTATCCCGCCGGACAGTAACGACACGACCTGACCGGACGTTCCGGTCGGCAAGCCGCCGGCACCGGCGATCCGCTCGACTGAGACATAGGCCCCCTCCCGGTTTATCTCGATACGCACCGTCACTTCGGGATCGTCGATATCGACCGACCGGCCTCCGCCGCTCTTGAGGATGTGCGCCCCGACCTGGCGGGCGATCTCGGGTGAGGTAAGAGGGAAGGTCTTATCGGCCCGCCGGGCAGCCACATAGAACCGGCTCCCCGAAACGGTCTCCATCTGATCAAGGGCCGCCTCCTTGATCCGATTGATATCCTGGTCGCATCTCTTGGCCGGGAACGAATGCGCCACCCCGAAGATCCGGGGCATTTCCTGACGTAGGAGGTCAAGGCGTTCCGCCATCAGGTCGGCCTCGGAACGCAGGATGATACTGCCCTTTCGCTGGATGACCTGAAAATCATCAAGCCCGCCCAAATGGGCCTTAAGATTCCTCATCAGGGCCTGCTCGAAATAATGTCGGTTTCCCCCCTTGAGATTGATCTCATCCGTATGGATGATCAGGGTATCGTACATAAGTACAGAAAATAGCAGAATTCCGACCCGCCGGCAATCCCTCCACATCAAAAGACGCCCCGACCGGGGCGTCTTCCGTCAGACCGTCAGGAGGCGAGGGCTTTCTTGAGCTCTTCCTGATCAAAACCGACGATCACCTGACCCTCGACATCGATCACCGGCACGCCCATCTGTCCTGATTTTTCGATCATCTCGCGTGCCGCATCACGATCCGCTGACACGTCCACATCCTTGAACTCGACACCTTGCTCCTTCAAAAAATCCTTGGCCATGGTGCAATAGGGGCAGGTGGGTGTCGAATAGACGATGATTGTTTTCGCCATAACGGGAAGAGTGAGGACTGATTAGGGATTCGGCTCAATGATAGCAGAACCGCGATTCGGTGACCAGGAGCGTCGTGGGGCACGCCGACCAAAAAACGCGGACTTGCCGCGCTCCAGTCCCTGACTTGCCGCCTCACGGCACCAGACCTCCGCGCTTCTTCTGTTTCAGGACCCTGACGCGCTCCCGGATCGTCCGGTCATACCAGTCGTCGTATTCGGCGGCCGCGTCATCCCAGGTGACGACGCTGCGGATGGCGTTCCGTACCAGGCGTCGCCACACCTGCGGCTGACTGTGCAGCGTCAGGGACTCGATGATCACGCCGTACAGCGACCAGGGGGATTTTTCCTGGAAAGAGAAGCCGTTACCCTCCAGCGTCACAGGATTGAAATCCTCGATGATATCGCTCAGTCCCCCGGTCCGGCGTACGATCGGTATGGCCCCGAACCGCAACGATTCCAGCGCCACGATCCCGCCCGGCTCGAACATGCTCGGCATGAGGATGATGTCGGCACCGGCGAAGATCTTCCGGGGTAACTTGAAATCCGCATGAAGAAAAAGGCCGACGTTGTCCGGGAACCGCGACCTCAACTCATCCAGGCCTTTCCGGAACCTCTCATCACCGCCCCCGAGGACGATCAATTGCACGTCCTCGCGCTCCTCCAGGAGGTGCGGCATGGCATCGATGATCAGCTCAATACCCTTCTGTGAAGTGAGGCGGCCGACGAAGGCCATCACCGCAGCTTCCGGATCCTGCGGCAGACCGAATTCCCTCTGCAGATCCTTCTTATTGATGACGCGCGCCGATTCGAACGACGCGCTGGTGTATTGCTTCTTGATGATCGGGTCGGCGGCGGGATCGAATTCATCCAGGTCGAGCCCGTTCAGGATACCGCTCAACTTACCCCGCACCCGGGTCAGCACGTCGAGCAGACCCTCCGAATATTCCGGCGTCAGCACCTCGAGAGCATGGGTCGGACTGACTGTGGTGATGGCATCGGCACAGAGCAATCCCCGCAGCAGCGCATTCTGGTCGCGGAGCTTATCCGACTTGAGCGGTTCCAACGGCGATGAACCGTCGTCCTTCTCCTCTTCCCGCAAGTAACGGAAGTCCTTGACCCCCTGATACTTGAAATTATGGACCGTCAGCACGACCGGGACGTCCTTGAGAAGCGTCCGATAACGCCGGTCCTTCCGGGCCATCTCCACCAGATAAGCCGTATGCCAGTCATGGCAATGGATCACATCGGGCCACCAGATGTCCTTCTTGCCGCTCTTGATCTTCTCCCGTTGGGTCCGGAGCCACTCCAGACAACCCTTGGCCAGCAAGGCGAACCGGGTATGGTCATCCTTATAACCGAAGACGTTGGCCCGAAGTTCATAATACTCGCGGTTCTCCAGGAAATAGATCGTGGCGTCGTTGCCGCGAGGCGCCAGCTTAAGTACGTTGCAGATGAGCTTCTCGCTTCGGGGCCCGTTCACCGGCACGGCCAGGCCCATGAACTCCCGTTTGAGCTTATAAGGTCGTCCGCTGGACGTCTTGAGCTTGGTCACGCCATATTTCGGCGTGAAGATGCGGACGTCATCCCCCCGCTTATTCAGGGCGCGAGAAAGGTAATACATCACCTGAGAAAGACCTCCGACGGTGACATAGGGCGCGACCTCCGCGGATACGAAAAGGATTTTCTTGTCCATACCTCGTTGTATTATACAATTTTGGCTGTATAATGTCCATATCCCTGACCTTAATCCACAACCCCCGTGAACAAGATCATCGGCACTGCCGTACCGCTGAGCGCGCTCTGGAGCCGCCGCCAGGATCTGCTGTCAGAAGACGGCACGACGGCCGTCGGCATCGCTTTCATCGATTGGCTCCATAAGACCGGGCAGTCGGGCTGGCTCCTGTTACCGCTCTCTGAAACCCATCTCGAACCCGGCTCGACCAAGGTGCATGTACCCTCGCCCTATAAGGGCTATGGGGTGGGGCTCAATCCGGCCTATCTGCCCTCGTCCATGAAAGACCTTTGCCCGACGCCGGCGGAGGAGCGGCGGTTCCGTAAGGAGAACGCGGGCTGGATCGACGATTATGCGCTGTTCTGCGCCCTGCGCGACCATTTCGGGACCGATGACTGGCGCCAATGGGACCGGGATATCCGCGGTCGGAAACCTAAGGCGATCAAGTCATGGTCGGAGCGCCTGGAATCATCCGTAAAACAGCACCTCTATACCCAGTGGCGGTTGGATAACGCTTTCCGGGGTCTGCGGGAGAGGGCTAAGACTTCCGGAGTCCTCCTGTTCGGCGACCTCCCCTTCTATATCCCCTTCCGCAGCCCCCTGGTCTGGGCCAACCCTGATTGCTTCGACCTGAGGGCCGACGGCGGCATGAACCGCGTATCCGGCCTGCCCGATGGACCTCGCGCCCACTACGGACGGCAGGTCTGGGGTCACCCGCTCTACAGGTGGGGCAATACCCAAGACAACAGCCGCATCTTCGGCCTGTGGAAAATGAGACTACGCTACTTCGCCGGGTTCTACGACATGATGCGCCTCGATCATGCCAAGGGGTTCTTCCACTACGGATCGATGGGGGTGCGGAAACGGTCCAAAGACCGCCTGCTGGAAGGTCCGGGCGCTAAGATGCTGGAAAGGATCATCGCTTACAGTCGCAAACGCGGCCTCGAGCTGTTTGCCGAAGATTCCGGAGACCGGCTCAAGGAGCTGCGAGAGACCTTATGGAAACTCAACGTTCCGGGCATCCGGATCTTGCGCTGGGCCTACAACGAGAAGCGGAAGTCCCTCGAACATGATTACAGCGACGTCCGCAACTATCCGGAAGACGCCTTCGCCCTGTCACATACGCACGATACGGTGACGCTCACTACCTATGTGAAATCGCTGACCGCAGCCGAACGGCGTCATCTGGCGGAACACGTCGGCGTGGCCTATACCCGAAAGACCCGGTTGTTCGTGATGCGCCTGATCGGTGCCCTGATCGCTTCGCCGGCCCGGCGCGTCATCATACCGATCCAGGATTGGTTGTTCTCGGAGAACCGGATCAACGTTCCGGGTACGGAAAAGCCGGTTGGCGATCCGAACTGGCGTTACCGGACCGAAGTGCCGATCGAGAAACTCCCCGACGTAGGCGGAGCGCCGAAATTCGACTGACCCGATACCGGCCAGCCTGACCGGAGAGAATCAGAAAATGCCGGCATGGGCCGGCATTTGTCGTCCTTCGGAAGCTATCGGAGGGCTTTTCAACGGAAGCCTTCGTATCCTTCCCGCTCGATCCGCTCGGCCAGTTCCGGACCGCCGGTCTCCACTATCCGACCGTCGACCATGACATGTACCCGATCCGGTGACAGATGCCGGGCGACCGCCGATTGGTGGGTGATGATGAGGAATCCGGTGCCGGACCGACGCAGTCCATCGACCGCGGTCGTGACCGTCTTGAGTCCATCCACGTCCAGTCCGGAATCAGTCTCATCCAGGACGGCGAACTTCGGCCTCATCATGACCAGTTGCAGCATCTCCGCCCTCTTCTTCTCGCCGCCCGAAAAACCTTCATTGAGCCCGCGGTCCAGGAGGCTCCGATCCAGGCCAAGGGCATCGGCCTGCCGCTCCAGATCCTCCCTAAACTCGGAAACGCCGACCGGTCGGTCATGTGGCGCAGAGACGACCTGACGCAAGAATTCCGACAGCACGACCCCGCTGACTTCCGGCGGATATTGCATCGACAGGAACAGGCCGGCCCGCGCCCGCTCCTCTGGCTTGAGTCCGGTCAGATCCTGCTCGCCCAGCCGGACCGCCCCTCCGGTGATGCGGTAACGGGGATGACCCATCAAGGCATTGGCCAAAGAACTCTTACCTGAGCCGTTCGGACCCATCAGAAGATGGATTTCGCCGCTCCCGACGACCAGACTGACACCGCCGACCGCCTCCCGACCGTCACGGCTGATCCGTATGCCCTTCAGTATCAGGTTCTCGGATCTCATATGTCTTCCCTGAGTTTCTTCAGGGCCTGGCGCAAGGCCTCCAGACCTAGCATGGCGCAGGTCCGCCGGGCCGGTCCGACCTCCACCCCCAGCAATTGACCCATCTCCTCATCGGTCAGGTTTTCCAGTTCGTCGATCCCCCTGCCGTGGACATGCTCAGTCAACATGGAGACCGCGGCCTGGCTGATGGCGCAGCCGTGCCCGTCGAAACTGGCGTCCGCAACCCGATTGCCTTCGGTCCTGACAAACAGCTCGATATCGTCACCACAACTGAAGTTGAGCTCGCGGTGAGTCACCGAAGCGTCCTCCATGCGCCGTTTGTTGCGGGGATGCCGGTTATGGTCCAGGATATTCTGCCGATAGAGTTCCTGAGACCCGACCTGGTGTCGGTTCGTATCGTCACTCATATGTCTTCAACCGAAGATCCTCTTAGCCTCGTGAATGGCCTGAATCAGGTCCTCGATATCCTGCTCGGTGTTGTATATGCCTAGGCTGGCCCGAGTCGTTCCGACTATGCCGAGTTCGCGCATCAGCGGCATGGCACAATGATGACCGCCGCGCACACAGATGCCCTGTTTGGACAGCAGGTCAGCCATATCGTGCGGATGGATATCGTCGACCGCAAAAGACAAGGCCCCGCCCCGAACGCCCCCAGCCGGACCGTAAAGACGCAGGCCGGGCACTGACTGCAGCCTCTCCAGGGCGTGGGCCGCAAGCCGCTCTTCAGCCCTGACCACTTCCTCAATCCCGATCTCCTCGACGAAACCTATCGCCGCTGCCAACCCGATCGCCCCGGCGATATGTGGCGTCCCGGCTTCGAATTTCCAGGGGATACGGTTCCAGGTCGATCTCTCCTTGGTAACCTCCAGGATCATATCCCCCCCGAAGGTCTGAGGCTCCATGGCCTCCAACCGCGGACGCTTCCCGTAAAGGATGCCGATACCGGTCGGGCCGTACATCTTGTGGCCGGACAGCGCCAGGAAGTCGCAGTCCCAAGAGGTCACGTCCAGGGGAAGATGACCGGCCGCCTGGGCGACATCGATCACGGTAGCCGCGCCCTGCGCCTTGGCCAGGGCAATCAGCTCTTCAGTCGGATTGACCGTACCTAACACGTTGGATACCGCCATGAAAGCCACCACCTTGGTGCGGGGTCCGATGGTCTGACGGGCGGCCTCCATATCCAGACGGAAATCTTCCCCCAGGGGCAGGAACCTGAGCGTGAATCCCGACCGATCGGCCAGCTGTTGCCACGGGATCAGGTTGGCGTGGTGTTCCATGATGGTGATGACCACCTCGTCGCCCGGACCCAAGCCCTCCGCCAACCCGCGAGCCGCTACGTTCAGCGATTCCGTGGCGCCGCGCGTGAAGACTATCTCTTCCGCCTCGGCACCGATAAATCCGGCCACCTTCGATCTGGCAGCCTCATAGGCCTCCGTAGCGCGAAGGCTATCCGTATACATGCCCCGATGGACGTTGGCCCGGAAATCGGTATAGAAACGACCCATCGCCTCGATCACCGGCCGCGGCGTCAATGACGAGGCGGCCGTATCCAAGAAGACGTAAGGTCGCCGACTGGCGTCAACCAAGGTGGGGAACTGTCCGCGGATTTTCTGGATATCGATAGCCATGATGCGTAGGGTCATGTCATGTCACCAGCCCGGCGACTTCAGCCGCCTTCTTACGGATGAGGCTGCTGAGCCGCGCGTCCGCCGTGCCTTCGCTGAACTCGACGATGAGCGGTGACAAGAAGCCTTCCATTAGCATACGGACCGCCTCGCGACGATGCAAACCGCGGGATTCCAGGTAGAATAGCTGTTCATCATCGATATCGCTGATCGTCGCAGCATGCCCGCATTTTACGTCATCATCGGCTATCGCCAGTTCGGGATTCATGTCTACGACCGCATCATCGGTCAGTAACAGTCCGTCGATCCTCTGGAAGGCGGAACTGCCGGCGGCTCCGTCGCTGACCCCCACCCGTCCCCGAACCACGGCCTTGGACCGATCGGCCAGGGCCGCCTTGAAAAGCATGGAGGAAAAGGTATCCCGAGCCAGATGTGACGCCTCGTGGCCGACATCGAAAAGCTGGCTCTGGTTGCCGATGGCCGCCCAACGGTGGAACGCCGTACCTCCAGCCCCCTCCAGGACCGAACTGGCGCGGGACCGCACGAAACGGGCGCCCAACGAACATTCCGACCAGGAGACAGAGGCATCCTGGCCGACATAGGCCGTCCGCCGGCAGAATTCCGCCCCTGGAGACGGCAGCCCCTGCACGGCGGCGTAACGCACCTGAGCGCCGGCCGCGGCGATGATCGTCACGCGGGAGCTGCGATGAGTGGCCTGGTCTCCAGTGACCAGACCCGAACATTCCATGACGCTCGACCGGCTCCCCTCCTCAGCCACGATCACCAGATCGCTTACGGCGACCGGTCCGGCAGACCGGTCGTTGAGGCAGATCGGTCGCCCCAGCTCCACCCCGGCCGGTATGACTATCAGCAGTCCGTAGGTACCGCGGGACAGGTGCCACAGGTCAAAACGGTCTTCGTCCTCACCCTGCCGGAAATGGCGTTCCAGCGCGGTCCGCCAACGCGACGAGGCCGCCGCCTCACCCAACCCCATGATCCGGACCTTCTCCGGAGGCACCGAACCGCAGACGGCGAGTCTGCCGCGCGGACCGGAAGACGGGAGTCCCGGTATGTCGGACGGATCGAAGGATGCCCGCAGGCCGTAACGGAAAGCGGGGCGAGGGGCCGTGGCCAGCCGTTTGGCAGCCGAAGACCGCGCCGCTTCGAGCCAAGAGGCGGTTCCTTGTCGAGTATTCGTGTTGCCGACCGCTGTCTCCATAAATATGTCCCGCCCCTCAGCCGACCGCCCCCTCCATCTCCAGTTCGATCAGCCGGTTGAGCTCGACGGCGTACTCCAGGGGCAGCTGTCGCACGACCGGATCGACGAATCCGCTGACGATCATGTTCAGTGCCCGGTCCCGGGGTATGCCCCGGCTGGTCAGATAGAATATCTCCTCATCACCGATACGCCCCACCGTAGCCTCGTGAGCCACGTCCACGCCGTCGGTCTCGACATGGAGAAAAGGGCAGGTATTCGATACCGATGATCGGCCCATGATCAGGGCGTCACATGACACCGAGGAGACGGTACCGCGGGCGGACCGGGTGGCCTGGACGATGCCCCGATAGGTCGAGACGCCCCCGTCCTTACTGATGCCCTTGGAGCGGGCCACTGATGAGGTATTCGGGGCCGCGTGGATGACCTTCGTCCCGGTATCGAGCTCCTGCCCCGCCCCGGCGAAAGCCACTCCCAAGCTGTCCGATCGCGCCCCCTCCCCACGCAGCACGCTGCAGGGATAGAGCATGGTAGTGCCGCTGCCCAGATTGCCGTTGAGCCATTCGATCGAACCGCCGCGATCGACCAGGGCCCGCTTGGTATTGAGGTTATAGACGTTGCGGCTCCAGTTCTCGATGCTTGAGTACCTGATGGTGGCGCCCTCTCTCACGTAAAGCTCGACGCATCCCGCGTGCAGGGCGCTGGAGGCGTGCCGGGGGGCCGAACAACCCTCGATATACTCCACTCGGCTGCCCTTGTCGGCGATGATCAGCGTATGCTCGAACTGGCCGGCCCGTTCGGTATTCATGCGGAAATAGGCCTGAAGCGGGATGGTCACGCTGACGCCGGGCGGTACGTAGATGAAGGTCCCGCCGCTCCAGACGGCAGCATGGAGCATGGTGAACTTGTGGTCGTTGACCGGGACGCAATCCACCATGAAATGACGGCGGACCAGGTCCGGATACCGCCGTACCGCCGTATCCATATTCTCGAAGATCACGCCGCGCGCCGACCATTCGCGCTTCAGATTATGATAGACGATCTCCGAATCATACTGGGCCCCGACCCCGGACAGCGCCCGGCGTTCGGCTTCGGGGATACCCAACCTTTCGAAGGTCTGACGGATATCCGGAGGCACCTCATCCCAGGACGCGGCCTCGGGCGATCCGGGGCTGGTGAAATAGCGGATGCGACCCAAATCCAGCCCATCGAGCGGCGGACCCCAATCAGGCGACGGGGTCCGGCCAAAAAGCTCCAGAGCCCTTAGCCGCTTCTCGAGCATCCATTTCGGCTCACTTTTGGCCCGGGAGATCGATCGTACGGCCTGTTCTGACGGTCCGGTCAGACCGTTCTTCTGGCCCGCGGCCGCCTTTTCGCTGGTCACGGTCCGGTTCATATCTTCTCCTTGTGCCGTCCGGCGCGGCCGGGTTGTCCGACCATTTCGGCTATAGTGATGCCGGACAGGGTCTGCAGCAGTCGGGCCTGGACCTTCCGCCAGACGTCCCGGGAGGGGCAGCTGCCGGAAAGGACGCAGTGACCGCCGCCCAGACACTCGACCATGGCCAGGGGACCCTCGATCGCCACGATGAGATCATTGACCGTTATCTCTTCCGGTCGACGTTGGAGGATGTAGCCGCCGGAAGCGCCGCGCCGACCTTCGATCAATCCAGCCTCCCTCAGATGGCCGGCCACCTCTTCCAGAAAGCCCCTGGAGACCCCCTCTTGCTCAGCGACCGCGGCCAGACTCAACGGCACCCGGGAATCATAGACCCGGGCCAGATCGGTCACGAGCAACAAGGCGTAATGCACCTTTTGCGGTATGCGCAGGAATGATTTCATAATCCTAGTGAATGACTATGATTTAACCAACAAAAGCCTCTGATGTCAAGAGGTCTCCCGGACCCCCGGACTGCGCCGCTGTTACGCTGCCGATCGGGACGATATTAAGAAAAATCCGGCACTTTCGTACCGGATCCTCTTTTCAATGTTGACCGGTTCGCCTCAGGCAGCCGGCGGCTCCTCCGGAGGCGCTCCCTCCATAGGTGCCGGTTCGGACGGCATGACGTCCTCAGCAGCTCCAGCTTCCTCTACAGGCGCTTCCATGGGCGCCGGGGCCGCCTCCTCAACGGGGGCCGCCTCCTCAGCCGGGGCCTCTTCCTTCTTGCCGAACAGGCCCGACAAGAGATCCTTCAAGCTCATAGCGCTGTGCTTACTAATTAGGCTGTGGATATGTTAACACAGACCGGCCGGGTCGTCCAACGGACACCGCTTCAGCGAAGATTGACCAGGATGATGGCCGATACGGCAAAAGCGACGCCCAGCAGGTTCCACCAATGGAGCTGCTCCTTCAGGAAAAGGGCTCCGGCGGCGGCCGAGAATATGACGGCCATCACCCCCATGGAGATGATCGTACGGGACAGCTCGATGCGGGACAGGGCGTACATCTGGAAGAAGAAGCCGACCAAAGAGATGACCAGGGTGGCGAAAAAGGCCCAGTTGACGAAAGCCGGGACACTGAACCCCTTGGCGGCGAAAATGAATTTCTTCCAGGTGTCAGCGGTGGTATAGAGGGCTTGGGCCAGGACCAGGGACAGGAACTCGAACATAAGACGTCGTTAATCTTGATACGGGTCAGATACCGACGATGGCCGCGGCGAGACGGCCGACCAGGAAGCCGATCGTTCCGGCAGCTCCGGCCACGACCAGCATCTCCAACCCGCTGCGCCACCGGCTGGTCGCGGTGATCTTCGCCTTCCAGACGCCCAGCAGGAACAGGGAAACGAGACCGATGACGAAAGCCGTCACCGAAGCCGAACCGACCCCCAGGAAGACGAACGGCAGTATGGGGATGATGCCGCCGACCGTGTAGGACAGCCACATCATCAAGGCGGCGCTGCGCGGATGTTCCAGTTGACCGAGGCCGATCTGCAGCTCCTTGGTTATCATCTCCTCGAGCCAAAGGTTTTTGTCCCGGATGACCCTCCTGACTATGAGTTCCACCTCGTCCTGGGAGAAGCCGCGGTCCCGATACATCGCGCGGAGCTCCGCTATCTCCTCCAGCGGCTTCTCCTCGATCTCCTGACGCTCCTCCTCGATCTTCCTTTCCAGAAGCTGGCGGTGCGACTTGGAGGAGAGGAACGAACCGGCGGCCATCGACAACGCCTCGACCACGACGATCACCATACCGGACAGTATGACGATACGGTTGTCCTGGGATCCGGCGGCGATACCGATGATGGCACCGGTGGTCGAGACGATGCCATCCTCCAGACCGAAGACCATCTCCCGGATCAATGAGGCGGAAGTGCTGATCTTATGGTGCAGGAATGATCTTTGTTGTCTTTCCCCTTCACCTCTCATATTCATGATTCACCGGACCAGCCCCGGTCCGCCTCACGCCTTATCTGCTCCGTTTCCGTCCCGCGGGCGTGATCATCTTCCAGCCGGAAAGTATTGCCGGTCTCGGGATCGGAGACTTCCAGGACGATCGAGTCCTCCACGGCCTCGATCCGATGCCGCTGCCCCACGCGGATGCGGTAGCCGCGCCGCTCCTCCATCGACCGCCGCTCCACCTCCCCCTCCCGGTTCTCCAGCCAGATGGTCGCCCGACCGGAAAACAGGCACAGCACCTCCTCTTTCTCGTCATGGTACTGCAGGGAAAGCCGGCTCCCCGCCCTGATGAAGAGTATCTTACCGGTCCAGGGCAGGTCCTCAGCGGTGTACAGTATCTCGTAACCCCAGGGCTTGCCTATCCGACGGGCCTCGGGGGCCGTAGAGAATGCGGACATAACAAGGTCAGCGTACCACAGGCCGCCCCCGCTGTCATGACGCCACCGGAAACCCGGCGCTTGAACGAGGTCTGGGCTGGGGGTTATACTGGTTACCGTATGCGAAATACCCTCTCAGGCATCCGGGTAGGTACCTTGGCGGCACTGGTCGCGGTAGCGCTGGCGCTTCCCTGGTCCGGAATCCGGGCGGCCGGAGTCTTCAATCCCAACTACATCATCTCGGACGAGGAGATCCGCGATCACCAAGCGATGGGCTATGCCGACATCGTGATGTTCCTGGCCGAGCGCGGCGGCCTGAACACCTGCTTTGACGCTGACGCGGCCGACGGGCTGCTCAAGAGCTCGGCCCAACTCATCGATGACGCCGCCCGACGCTACCGGATAAATCCCAAGTACATCATGGCGGTCTTGCAGAAGGAATCGGGCATCGTGGAGGCCGCCGAACCGACCCAGCGGCAGCTCGACTGGGCAGCCGGCTACGCGCTATGTGACGGCTGCTCCCGAAACAGCGCCTTGGCCCAGAAATACAAGGGGTTCGGCAAGCAGGTGGACGTAGCGGCCGGCTGGATGGACTGGTACATGACGAACGCCGAGGAACTGCGCTATCTCAAGCAGCCGGGTGAGACCTACACGATCAGCAACACCCAGGTGACGCCGATCAACCTGGCGACCGCCGGACTCTACAACTACACGCCACACCTCCACGGCAACAAGCTTCTCTGGAGCATCTGGAACCGCTGGTTCGGCGACGGTCCGCTCAACATCACCTACCCTGAAGGCACCTTGGTGAAGAACATCGAGAGCGGCGCCTACGCGGTGATCCAAGCGTCCAAGTTCCGACCTATCCTGAATGAGTCGGTCCTGACCACCCGCTTCGTGGCCGGCAACGCGATCGAACTGGACGACATAAGCTTCCGGCTGCTGGAAAGCGCCAACCCGGGCCGACCAGTCCGCTTCCCGGATTACGCGCTGGTCCGCACGGAAAACGGTGAGACGTTCCTACTGGTCGGTGACGAGAAGCGTCGGATAACTTCACAGGAAGCCTTCGCCAAGATCGGCTTCAACCCCGAGGAAGTAGAGGAGGTGCTGGCGGATGACCTGCTGGATTACCGCGAGGGCGGGCCGCTCGGACTGGACCTGCCCTATCCGATAGGTCGACTGGTGCAGGATACGACTACCGGAGGCGTCTATTATGCCGAGTCCGGAGTCAAGCACCCGATCTGGGACCGTTCGATACTGCAGGCCAATTTTACCGTACAGGAGATCCATCCGCTGTCACCGGAGACGCTGGCCGGCCTGACTGACGGCGAGCCGGTCAGGTTCCGTGACGGTACCCTGATCAAGGCGCCGGACCACCCCCGGGTCTACGTCATAGCCGACGGGATGAAGCGAGTCATTCCTTCGGAAGAGGTCTTCCTGGGTTACGGTTACGGTTGGCACAACATCCTGACCGCCACAGAACGGGCCCTGACGTTACATGAGACCGGCGATCCTCTGCTCCTGGTGGAAGAGACGGTCACTGCCGCTGCTGTGGGCATCTGAACTGACGAAGGTCATCGATACGCAAAAGCGCCCGCCATCAGGCGGGCGCTCCGTTTCCGGACGGGACGGATCAGGCCGTCAGATGCCGCTTCAGCAACTCCATCATCTCGGCGACCGACTCCTCTTTGGCCTTCTTGACCCTCTCCCAGAGTTCGCGACAGTCGGCGCAGGTCTCGGCATCTCCCAGGTAGTGGTTCTCGATGCGCCACAGCGATTTGTTCTCCTGCACCAGCTGCAGTATGAGATTATAGGTATGGTTGTCGATCATATGATGCGACGGTTAATGTTTCCGTTCCCGAGTCAGCCGGGACGCGTGACCGCCAGAATCGGCTCATTCATCCGCCGAGGAAACCCTTGACTGTCTCCAGAAGGCTCTCCGGTGTCATCTGCTGTTTCGGTAGGTAGGTGGCGGCACCCATCTCCTCGCCATGCTTCAGGTCACCTCCCGCGTCGAGGGCCGAGATCATGATGACCGGTATGTCGCCGTAACCCTCTTCGGCCCGGATCTTCTTGAGCAGATCGTAACCGTCACGGAAACCGTTCTTTTCCGGCATCATGACGTCCAGGACGATCAGGTCGGGACGGCGGCGGTGCGCCGCCTCGTAACCGTCCGCCGGATCGGCGGCCAGGGAGACCTCGAAGCCCTGAGCGGTGAAGATCGCCTTATAGAAATCGCGGTAAAACGAGTCGTCGTCGATACAGAGGATGTGTTTCTTGTCGACCATAAGTCAGGTAGGCAATGACGGTATGTTATCACGGCTCATTGAAAAAGACCATCCACAAGGCGGGATGGTCAGGTGTCTCGACGGCCGGACGGTCCGGACCCATAGCTGATGCCGAGTGCTTCCGGTCCGAAAGGCATGGTCAGGGCGTCGCCGATCGTCGTCAGGAAGACATAAGGATAGAACTCTCCGGTGACCATGATGAGCGGCGTGTCCCGGCGGCCGTTACAGTTCTCCCAGATGATCTGCAGGCAGTGCCCGCAGGGGACCGGGACTTCCGGCAGCGTCAGGCGGCGTACCCGACGGACGGTTTCGGCGTAGGGTTCGGACGGGGACGCGAGATTCCCCACGCAATTATTCTCGTGGGCCGCGACCACGGCAACGGCCTCCGCCACGGTCGGTCCCTCCTGGACCACCATGGAGTCGACGGCGTTCTGTTCCGCATGGGTCGTCTGGGTGTAGCTGACCCGTTCGACGTTGCAGCCGGAATAGATCCGGCCGCGAGGGCTCAGGACGGCCGCGCCGACCAGAAAATGCGAGTACGGCGCCTGCGCCTGACGGCGCGCGGCGGCGGCGGCCTGGAGCAGGACGACCTCCCAGCCCTTCGGATCGAGCTGGCCGATCAGTCCGACTCGTACGCTGACCTTCTTGGTCAGTACCCTCATTCTCATGATCCACCTCCTGCCTGAAGCCGCATGGCGGCCAGGGTCTTCATCACCTCGTAGGCATGTATGGCGCCGCTCAGGGCGCGGTGCGGCAACGGTTCGGGATCGAGACCGAGGAACTCGGAGACGGCGGCCAGTTTCAGGCTGGTCAGGCCCAGCGGGGCCAGCATGAACCAGGCCAACGTCATCAGGTCGAACTGGTGGTGTCGCAACCGGTTCTCGATCCCGGTCTCCTGGAAGGCCCGTTCGATGAACGGTCCGTCGAACCTGAGATTATAAGTGACCAGATTGGCCCTGGCGGTCAATGATGCGAGCTGCCCGAGCGCCTCTGACAGGCCGCGAGCGGCGCACCACTCGCCGAGGCGATCGTGATAACCGTTGACCTGCAGGGCTTCCGGCTCGGCCAAATCGAGTCTGGTCGGATAGATGTGGAATTCCGCGGTGTTCCTTACCCGCCAGGTCCGATGCTCCACGAGCACCAGACCGATCTCGATGATCTCGTGACGTTCCGGATCACGTCCGGTCGTCTCGATATCGGTGATGGCCAACGGTCGGTCGATGAGAGCGATGGGATCCATGTGATCCTTCCTGGTTGGAAAGGGCTAGACCGGAGATGTCCGGTGCCGGTCTTCATCCTATAACGCCTGGATGAAAAGACAAGTCCGGACCCTGATGAGGTCCGGAAATCTCCATAATCGACCGGCCGGACCGCTCAGATCGTCAGGAGCGCCAGCAGTAAATAGCCCAAGTAGAGAACGAACACCTGACTCTCACGATAGTCCCGGCGATTCACCAGGAAGAAACCGATCAGACCGGCCGGCGCGGAAAGCAGATAGAGAGCCGGCCAGCCGGTGAACAGCGGCACCAACCAAAAAGACACCAAGACCAGCATGCCGACGGCCAATTTGCCGCGTCGCTCGCCCAGCAGGACCGGAATCGTCTTCACCCCTTCAACGGCGTCGCCTTTCATGTCCTTGAGGTCCTTGAGGTTGGCTCCCAGGGTGAAGGCGATCACGATCAACCAGGCCAACGACGCAGGGAATTCGCTCGGTGCCCGGCCGGGCAATATGGTGAAGTAACCGATCAGCGTCGCCGCCAGACAGGCCAGGGATATGAGGAAGGTCGCCAATATCGGCACCATCTTGAGACGTAGGGGCGGCGCGGAATAGACATGGTAAGCGGCGGTGAAGGCCAGGATCAGGAAAAGGCCGTGCGGACCCAGAAGAAATCCCCCCAAGACGGACCAGACCAAAAAGACGAAGTTCAATCCGCGCATCTCGGCGACAGACAGCACCCCC
>LJNP01000018.1 GCA_001303185.1 Parcubacteria bacterium SG8_24 | reverse complement strand
TGTCCTGAGCGACCTGCTGCATTCGCTGGCCGATCGTCTGGACGGTCGGGTCTTCCTGGTCGACGACGGCAGCGACGCGCATCTCGACTCCCACGAGGTCAAGAACTCGTTGTCCGACGACATCAGCGGTGCCGGCACCATCGTCATCAAAGGTGGCGATCTCTATCTCAACGGCGACATCACCTATCAGTCGACCACCGTGACCTCGCTCAACCGTCTCGCTTCGGTCGGCTGGATCGTCCTGCCGGCCGCCGACGGCAGCAAGGGGAACATCTACATCGACGGTAACGTCTCGAACCTGGTCGGTGCCTTCTTCGCCGGCGGTGATGACGGCGTCCATACGGTGGCTCCGCCGGCGACCGACAGCGACACCCCGCTTACGGTCCACGGACTGATGATCGCCCGCAAGTTCCATCTGAGCCGTACCTTCAAGAGCGCCAGTCAGGGATCGGAGCGCATCATCTATGACGGTCGCGCCGTGGCCAATCCGCCACCCGGTTTCGGTGACGTGACGAAGTGGCTCCCGACCTTCAATTTCACCATTTCGCCCTGATAAGCATGTTTTCCACAAAAATGGGCTTGGGAGGCATGTCAATGAAGGCCGAAAAGGTGTATAATAGAGGTAAGAAAGATTTGTCATAAAATAATCGAGCCGCCCCGGCTGTCTGAGGGCGGAATTAGACGACTATGGGCCTGTTCGGTTCCTCGAAGAAAAGCTATCTAGGCATCGATCTCGGTTCGGGCGGCATCAAGGTGGTTGAACTGCAGAACGAGAAGGGTAGGGCACGGCTCGTGACCTACGGTTTCAACGAACGGACACCTGATGAACAGCCGACCAACCCGATCGATTCGCCCAAGGAGACGGCCGAGCTTCTCAGGAAGATCGTCAAAGCGGCGCGTGGCACCGTCCTTAAGGCGGTGGGCGGACTACCGATAGCCTCGGTCTTCAGTTCCGTAATCTCCGTGCCCAAAGGTCCGGATAAGGAGATGAAGGAGGCAATACAGTGGCAGGCCAAGAAGCTCATACCGGTCCCTTTGGAGGAGATGGTCCTCGACTCGAAGATCATCTCCGGACCGAAGGACAAGAAGTCCGGAGACAAGCCGGCCGGTCCGGCCGCGTCTAAGGAGGGGGAGAAGGGTGACAAGAAGAAGGAACAGAAGACGGTGCAGGTACTGATCACGGGTGCCGCCAAGTCGATGGTCCAGAAGTACGTGGCGGTCTTCAAGACAGCGGGACTCGAGCTGGTCAGTCTGGAGACCGAAACCTTTGCCCTGATCCGTTCGCTCATCGGCAAGGACAAGACCACTTCGATGTTGGTGGATATCGGCAGCGTGCGGACCAACATAGTCATCGTGGAGAACGGCATCCCGTACGTGACTCGGAGCCTGGATATGGGCGGCGTCGAACTGACCAAGGCCATGGCCAAGGCGCTTTCCCTGGAGCTGTCGGCGGCCGAGAAGATGAAGTGTGATATCAAGAGTGTCTCATCGCTGTATCCGGGTGAGGGTCTGCCGAAGATCTTCGAGCACACCTTGGCCCCGATGCTCACCGAACTGCAATATTCGATGAATCTTTACGCCGGACAGGACGACGAGAACCAAGGTAAGCGCATCGAGAAGGTCATCCTGACCGGAGGATCGGCGGCCCTGCCGGCCTTGGCCGGTCACGTTTCGGAAAGGCTGAACGTGCGAGCCTATGTGGGCGATCCGTGGGCTCGGGTGGTCTATCCTGACGGTCTGCGTCCGGTATTGGAAGAGATCGGCCCCCGTTATGCCGTAGCGGTCGGTCTGGCCATGCGTGATATCGAATGACCCCGCCGACCGAGTTTTCCGTTTATGGGATTGTTCCCAGGACAACCTCAGATACCCGTACCCCCGAAGCCGGGCGGCGGAGCGCCTGCCGGCGGGGGACCCCCGTCTCCATCGGCGCCCGCTGAGGCCGAGACCGGTCCGGAATCGGTGGGTCTGCGGGTCTCGCTGATGCCGGCTGAAGGCAGGAAAGAGAGGCCGCCGGACACGGGTCGCCGGGCCTTGATTTTAGTGTTAGTGCTGATCGTCGAGACCATCGTCATCGGCTCCCTCTACTTCCTGACCATCCAACGCACGTCCGTCATGGAGTCGGAGAAGGCCAAGTATGAGGAGGAGATGACACAGCTCAATCAGCAGATCGGGACGGCGGTAGAGGAGGCCCGGGACATGCGTATTTTCGGAGTCCAGATGGGGGCGGTACAGCAGGCCCTGGATTCGCATGTCTATTGGACCAAGGCCTTCGATTTCTTGGCCGCCAATACGCATCCCTCCGTGCGCTACGTCAATTTCACGGGGGATTCCCGGACCAGGGTGATCGTCGTGGACGCGGTGGGCGGCTCATATAAGGATGTGGCTGAACAGATCGTGATCATGCGTGAATCCCCGTCGGTGGAATCGGTACAGACCTCTTCAGCCGCTGCCCGCGTCTCGGAGGTCGGGGAGATCGAGGGGGTCTCGTTCTCGATGGTGTTACGTCTGAGTCCCGAAGTCTGGTTGGACGTATCGACCGGCGGGGGGGATATCTGAATATGACCGGGACCGTATCCAAACCGAAAGGACCGACAGCCCTGACCCGGTTGTTGCCGGTCGTCACCGTCCTGGCGGCGCTGCTGTATGCCGGCGCGGCCTATTATCTGCTGTTCGTACCCAAACTCGGACAGATCGTCGGCGGGGGGGAATTCGATACCACAGCCATCCGTCAGCAGGTCAGCGATACCAGATCCCGACTGGAGGCGCTTAAGGAGGCCTTCAGCGCCTACTCCAAGCTCAATCCGGAACATGTCCAGAGATTGAAACGTATCGTGCCTGATGATGCCGACATACCGGGTCTGTTCGTCCAGATAGACAATCTGGCCCGGAAACGGGGGATGGTCCTGGTCTCGGTGGATGCGGTGGTGGACGACAAAGCCGCCTCTCTCGTCGGGGTCAAGCCGGTGCGGATATCGGTCAATATCGCCGGTGGCGACTATGAGCGGTTCCGTCTCTTGCTTTCGGATATCGAGCTCTCCCTGAGGCTCTTCGATGTCCAGTCGATAGTCTTCACCCCCACCAGCGAGAATTACAGCATGCTGATGAACGCCTATTTCCTGGATAAGTCATTCCTTTGATCCACCTCTTGTCCCGGTCCTATGCCCATGGGCAACAAAGAGAAGAAGCAGATAGCGGCCTTGGGGGTCATCTTGGTAGTGATTTTGGGTATCATGGGTTACATGTACCGTGACCGGTTGTTGCCGGCACCTTCGGCGGTGGCGCCGGCCCCGGCCGCGGTCATTCCTGGTGCGGTGGAGGCAGATCTGGTGGCCGGTATCGATATCTACAGACTGCTGATCGCACGGTCGGACTACAAGAGCCTCAAACAGTACGGTGACATACCGGTCCGGGCGACCGTCAAGGGGACGGAACGCATCTTCGGTCCGGAAAACGGCACCAACCCTTGATATGGCTAATGGCGGTACGGCAACCGAGCTCCTGACTATCCTGCTCGAGGCGGGCAAGATCAGCCCGGAGCAGTACAAGGAGCTGGAGAAAGAGCATGCGGATAAGGGCACCCCGGTCGAGGATCTCGTCATGCAGAGGCGCCTCGTCGATGAGGAGTTCCTGGTGCGGGCCAAGGGCACGCTGCTCGGCGTGGCCTACGCCGAGCTGGTCGGCAAGGATGTCTCGCTCGACGTGCTCAACCTGATCCCTCAGTCCGTCTCGGAGAACACCCGGGCCGTCGCCTTTGCGCGCGAGGGGGACACGGTAAGCGTGGGCATGGTCGAACCTCGCGATGTCGGCGCGATGCAGGCGATCGATTTCCTGGCGCAGAATAACAATTTCAATCCAAAGTATTTCGTCATCTCCAACGCCTCCTACAAGCACGCCTTCCGGAAATACCAGGAGATAGGTAAGGAGGTGGCCAAGGCTCTGGAGGTGGCCAAGGAGAAGTTCGAGGCGCCCACACCCAAGAAGGAGGAGAAGATCGAGGACGTCATCAAAGGGGCACCGGTATCGCGTATCGTCTCCGTCATCCTGCGACACGCGGTCGAGGGCGGGGCTTCGGACATCCACATCGAACCGTTCGGCGACGAGACGAGGGTGCGCTATCGCGTCGACGGCGTCCTGCGGACGTCACTGAAGCTCCCTAAATATATCCACCCCTCGATAGTGTCGCGCATCAAGGTGCTGGCCAACCTCAAGCTCGATGAGACCCGCATACCCCAGGACGGCCGGATCACCGAGACCATCGGCAAGAAGGTCATTGATTTCCGCGTCTCCACGTTGCCGCTGACCGAGCACGAGAAGGTGGTGATGCGTATCCTCGACACGACCCGGGGAGTCCCGACGCTCGACCAGCTCGGTTTCCGGTCGCAGTACGTGAAGATAATCGAGGAGCAGATCAAGTTCCCGCATGGCATGTTTCTCATCACCGGTCCGACCGGATCGGGCAAGTCGACCACTCTCTTCACCGTCCTCAACATGCGCAACGAAGAGGGGGTCAACATCTCCACCCTGGAGGATCCGGTCGAGTATTACATCCAGGGGGTGAATCAGTCACAGATACGTCCCGAGGTCGGTTTCACCTTTGCCGCCGGACTGCGGGCCCTGTTGCGCCAGGATCCGAACGTGATCATGGTCGGTGAGGTACGGGACAGCGAGACCGGCGAGCTGGCCGTTCATGCCGCCCTGACCGGTCACCTGATCTTCTCCACCCTGCACACCAACGATTCCATGGGCGTGGTGCCTCGTCTGGTTGACATGCATCTTGAACCCTTCCTGTTGGCGGCTACGCTCAATATCGCCATCGCCCAGCGACTGGCTCGGAAGATCTGCGACCGTTGTCGGGTCCCGGTACACCTGCCGGCCGAAGTGGAGGAGCGGGTCCGTCGCGACGTCCAGGAGATCCCCGAAAGTTATAAGGGACATTTGGATCTCTCCGGCGACCGTCTGACCTTCTTCAAGGGTCAGGGTTGCCTGCGCTGCGGCGATACCGGGTATGTCGGCCGGGTGGCGGCTGCTGAATTGCTCGTATTTGACGAGAAAATGGGTGATCTGGTAGCCGAGGGGTTCCCGGCGGAAAAGGCCCGCCTGGCGGCCCGGGAGTCAGGTATGATATCTTTGCAGCAGGACGGGCTATTGAAAGCACTCGAAGGATTGACTACAATTGAAGAGGTGATGCGTATCACCGCGGAATGAAGCAAACCATCATTTAACTATGGCTGAAGCCCAAGATAAGAAGGTCAGGGTACTCATCGTGGACGACGATGCTTTTCTGGCCAGCATATACGCCACTAAACTGGAGCTCGAACAGTTCGAGGTGTTGCGGGCCCGTGACGGTGAGGAGGGTCTGGAGATGGCCCAGCGGGAGGTGCCGGATCTGGTGTTGCTGGACGTGCTGATGCCCAAACTGGACGGTTTCGAGGTCCTCAAGCGGATCAAGGCGGATGAACGGCTCAAGGATATTCCGGTCATCATGTTGACCAATCTCGGTCAGAAGGAGGATATCGAACAGGCCCTCAACGAGGGAGCCACCGACTACCTGATCAAGGCCCATTTCGTCCCGGCCGAGGCGGTCGAGAAGATCAAGAAGGTCCTCAGCCTGTCATGAGGGAGCGGGGTCGCCGCTAGGCATTCGGTATATGCAGGGATAAGTGGTCAGCCCGCCCCCTTTTTCTTATGCCCAGATTCGATTACCGCGTGAGAAATCCGGACGGCAGTCTGGCGACCGGCGCCGTGGAGGCGCCGACCGCCGAACTGGCGATGGATACTCTGCGGGACCGGGGGCTGTCCGTCATTTCCCTGGAGGAGGCAGCTAGGCCCGGACTTCTGGAACTCGAGATCCCCTTCCTTTCCGGTATCCCCATCAAGGATATCGTGGTTTTTTCCAGGCAGTTTTCCGTGCTGATGGGCTCCAAGGTACCGATAGTCAAGGCGCTACAGACGGTCTCCCGCCAGACGAATAACCCCCGACTCCAGAGGATGCTGGTGGATATCGCCGACGAGGTGGAATCGGGCACCTCCCTGTCGGTGGCCATGTCCAAGTATCCTAAGGCGTTCAGCGGATTCTTCGTCAACATGGTGCGCTCCGGAGAGACCACCGGCCGGCTGGAGGACGTGATGAATTACCTGGCTGACCAGATGGAACGCGACTTCGACCTGAACAGCAAGATCAAGGGGGCCATGATCTATCCCATCTTCGTCATCGTCGGCCTGGTCGTCGTGGGCTTCATCATGATGGCTTTCGTGGTCCCTAAGCTGACCGATGTGCTTACGGAGTCCGGTGCTGAGCTGCCTATCACCACCAAGATACTGATCGCGGTCAGCACGTTCTTCAAGGCCTACGCCATCCAGATCATCATAGCGGCCGTCCTGGCTGTCATCGCCCTGCAGTGGTGGATACGCACGCCTGGGGGGCGGCCTATCTGGGACAAGCTCATCCTGAAGATCCCGGTCTTCGGTCCGTTGCTGCAACGGATCTACGTGATCAGGTTCACTCGCAGCATGTCGACGATGGTCTCGGGAGGCATCGACATACCCTCGAGCCTGGAGATATCGGCCGACGTCGTCGGTAACGCCTTCTATCGGGGACAGATACTGGAGACCAAGAGGGAGGTCTCAGACGGCCATTCGATCACCACGGTCTTCGAGCGGGAGGGGTCGATGCCGACTATGGTCTCGCAGATGATGTCGGTGGGCGAGGAGACCGGTCGGCTGAGCGAGGTCCTCGACAAGCTGACCGATTTCTATTCGCGGGAGGTGGAGAACATGGTGGCTAACCTGGTTTCGGCCATAGAACCGCTGATCATGCTGGTCATGGGCGTCGCTGTCGGCGCCATGGTCGCCGCCATCATCATGCCAATGTACAACCTGGCTTCGCAGTTCTGACCGTTGTGGTCAAATAAGGTTGTTGCGCTTAGCCTCAAGTGGTATAATTAAGTTGAGGAACTGTGGACAAGTTAAGCTATTTTTTTCCACAAGATCCTAAAATCTTAACCCCGGAAGGAGGTGAGAATATGAAGAATAACAAAGGTTTTACGCTTATTGAGCTCTTGGTGGTTATCGCCATCATCGGTCTGCTCTCGACCTTGGCGGTCGTCGCGCTGAACAGTGCCCGGCAGAAGTCGCGTGACTCGAAGCGCGTCGCCGACATGAAGCAGGTCCAGACCGCTCTGGAGCTCTATTTCGCGGATGAGAACGGTTATCCGGATGACAGCGGCACGTTGGGCGCTGGAGACTTCCAGAAGCTCTGCGACGACGCGGCGGACGGTTGGGTGAGCTCGGCTACGGCCTGCACCACGACCTACATGGGTCTCGTTCCCTCGGCGCCGACGCCGGCGGACGGCACCTGCGACGCCACGAACAATCCGTATATCTACACGGCTGGTGCTGGAACACCTCCGGCCAGTTACGGGATGACGTTCTGCCTTGGCGGTACGGTGGGCGACCTGTCGGCGGGTGTCCGCTCGGCTAACCCCAATGGCATTCAATAAAGACTCAGTTTCGGTCTCGTGACCTCGTGACTGAAACTGCGTCGAATTCGACGTAGAAGACCCTCGCTCCGGCGGGGGTCTTCGTCTTTTTAGGTATTCGGCCGGCCGACCATTTTAGGCCGGGTCCGGTTGGGAATAGGCCGGCGGCATGATATTATGTAAGGCGTATGACTCCTCTGGTCCAGGCCTTCGTGTTCCTGTTCGGAGCTGCTATCGGCAGCTTCCTTAATGCCGCCATTTGGCGCCTGCGGACCGGCGAGACCCTGGTCAAGGGCCGCTCCTACTGTCCTTCCTGCAAGCACGTCCTCAGGGCCAAGGACCTGGTCCCGGTGTTCAGTTTCGTCTTCCTCGGCGGGAAGTGCCGTTACTGCCGCTCATCGATCAGTCCGATCTACCCGCTGGTCGAGACCGCGACCGGAGCGCTATTCCTGGCCGCTGCCTGGCGCCTTTTTCCGTCCGGCAGCGATCTGTTCCAGGTCACATCGATTGCCTCATTACTGCTGCAGTGGTACCTGCTCTCCGTGCTGGTGATCGTTTTTGTCTTCGACCTGCGGTACATGATAATACCGAGACAGCTGACTTTGACGGCGATGACTGCCGCCCTGGTCGGCAATTTGGCCCTCGGAGTCTCGTTCTGGTCGTTGCTGGTCGGGACGATCATCGGCGGCAGCCTCTTCCTGCTTCAGTATCTCCTGTCACGCGGACGCTGGATCGGGGAGGGCGACATCTATCTCGGGCTATTGATGGGCGCGATACTCGGCTTCCCCCTGGTCATTCCGGCGTTGTTTATGGCCTATGTCAGCGGCGCGGCGGTCGGCACCGTCCTGCTGCTGCTGAAAGCCAAGGGTTGGAAGAGTGAACTCGCCTTCGGGACCTTCTTGACTCTGGCTACGGCCGTGACCATGTTGTGGGGTCAGGAGATATGGTCTTGGTATATCGGCATCCTGTTATGAATGACGTGAAAGGATTCACCCTGGTCGAGATGCTGGTGTCGATGGCGATCTTTTCGGTGATCACCGCCTTCGCCGTGGCCAATTTTCGGGCCGGCCAACAGGGAGACGAGTTGCGGATCTCGACCCAGTTGGTGGCCAGCACCATCCGCCACGCCCAGACCCTGGCCATGGCCGGACAGACGCTGCATTACTGTCATGGCGGTTCGACGGAGGGCCGGTTGTGCCCTTCCGGAGAGGATGCCGAGTGCTCCGGCGGCAGCTGTATCCGGGACCTGCCGCTCGGTTACGGCGTCCGGTTGTCGACCGACGTGACCGGCCGGCGGGTGGCGATAGTTTTCGCCGACACCGACGGTAATCATGCTCTGGATGCCGGAGAGGAACTCAGGCGCGACAGCGTGTCCTCGGGACCTTTCGTACAGGTGTCCGCCCTGGATCCCCATGTCGCCGGTACGTTGGACATCGTCTTCATACCGCCCAAACCCCTGGTCAAATATAACGGTGCGGAGACCGATACCGTGGCGACCATCACTTTGGAGCATCGGCAGACCGGGCGGACCAGGCAGGTCACAATCAATCGCATCTCGGGTCAGGTCAATGCGGACTGAACGTCAGGAATCGTATGTCAGCACAGTGGAAAAGCTACGGGTGGGGTCAGCGGGGCCGGTCAGGCCGGAATTCCGGCCAGAGCATGATGGAGGCGTTGATCGCTATCGGTATAGTCATCACCGCCATTTCTTCGGCCATGACCGTGGTCCAGGGCTCCATCAAGGGCGAGAAAGAAAGCGAGATTACGCTGGTGGCCGCCAATCTGGCCCGGGAAGGGATTGAGGTGGTCCGGGCCATCCGTGATACCAATTGGCAGGAGGGAGATCCATGGGACGACGGTCTTGAGGGTGCCGGGTTCGATTACACCGGCATCCCGGTCTTCGATCCGGCCGCCAATGCCTGGTCGATCGATTTCAGCGTCGACGCCCCGTCGGCTCCCGAGGCGGCGGTCTACCGCTACACCACAGGCAACGGCGGCATCACGGTCGGCCTGTTCGTCCAGGCCCTGTCACAGCCGGCCGGTTCGGTGCGGACATCGTTCCGGCGGTTACTGAGTCTTGATGCCATTTGCGACGCCGGAGGCGGGACCTACGAGATAAGGACCAGCGGCGACTCCTGCGCGACCGAGAAGGTCGGAATACGCGTCACTTCGCACGTGGAATGGATGTCGTCGGTCGGCAGCATCAGGTCCGTCGATTTCGAGGAAAGGATATTCGATTGGCGATGAACCGACGTCAGTATGATGCGTCCGGCTATCTATCAGCGCTGCAGTACGCCAGATGACGGGAGGCGGAATCGGGGCTTCACCCTGATGGAGCTTCTGGTCGTCCTGACCATCTTCTCCACCGTGGTCGTAGCCGCCACCGACATATTCCTTCTGAGTAGCCGGTCACAGCGCAAGATCTTCAGTCTGGAGAGGGCTCAGGCTGATGCCCGGTTCACCATGGAGGCGATGACGCGGGAGATCAGGACCGGCAACCTGGATTACGGTTATTACGACGGTCGGGGTACGCCTATCGGCCTGCCGGAGGTGGAGCTGGCCCTGATCGACAGCACCGGCGCCGCGATCAGGTTCCATGAGAGCGATGCCGGCAACGAGGAAGCCTGTCCGGAGCCGCAGAGCCGTCCCTGCCTGCTGGTCACCGTCGGCGCCAACGACCCGGCGTCTATCACTCCCAAGGGGGTCAGGGTGCGCAATCTGAAATTCTATATCTCGCCGACCGTCGATCCGACGGTCTTCGATCCGGTCTCCGGCTCCTACGCGGCCGACGAACAGCCTCGGGTCACCATCGTCCTGGTCCTGGAGACGACCGGGACCAAGGCGGAAGAGCGTTCGGTGGTCTATTTCCAGACCACCGCCACCAACCGGTCTTATGTCAGATGAACGCATGAAACCCGGCGGCCGCCCCGGATCACTTCGGGCCGGCCGGGGCGCGGTACTCCTGCTGTCGCTTCTCGTCATGTTCAGCGTCATCATCGCCGCCGCCGGGTTGAGTTCGCTGATCCTGCGATCGCTGCAGCAGACCAGGACGATCGACAACGCCATGCTGGCCTTCTATGCCGCGGAAACGGCGGTCGAGGAGGCGCTATATTACGCCAGGGAAAGCGGCGAGCTTCCCCCGTCTCACTCCGACCTCCAGATGCTGTCCAACGGTTCGGGCTGGTCCCGGCAGGTCAGCGGCACCGAGCTGGCGTTAACGCCGGTCATACCTCAGGATACGGTCTACGAGGTCGCGTTATACGATCCGGATCAGGAGACGGTGGCTACGGATATCACCACCATCGAGATGGACTGGACCGACGATTGTGGTGACTGTTCCGTGCTGACCGCCACCTTGGTGGGGTGGCTGCCCGGGGGATCGCTCCTGTGGGAACCGAACGCCGCCACCTATAACTATATCGGCGGTTCGGCCAGCCTGCCCCTGGGGCCGTCCAACCGGCTGTACAAGCTGCGGCTTCGCGCACAGCGGGCCGACATCCAGATGAATTACATCAAGGCCTATGATGGCGGCGGGGCGCTGGTCCCGCTGCCCGGCAGGATCAAGATCGACGCCATCGGCGAGTACTCCGATGTGCGCCAGCAGCTCTCGGTCACGCTGCCCCGCCGGGCACCGCTGGCCGGCATCTACGAGTTCGTCATCTTCAGTGAGTGTTCGCTGGTGAAGGGCGGGCCGATAAGCTGTCCTTGAGTAGGATGGACAAGAAAGAAGCCAAAATAAGAATCGGCAAGCTCCGGGAGGCGATCAGGCACCATCGCTATCTTTACCATGTCCATGATCGGCAGGAGATATCGGAGGCGGCCCTGGATTCGCTCAAACACGAACTTTATCAGCTGGAACAGCGTTATCCCGACTTGATCACGCCTGATTCACCGACTCAGCGGGTCGGCGGGCGGCCGCTCGACAAGTTCCGGAAGGTCCGGCATGCCACTCCGATGCTGTCGATGGAGGACGTCTTCAGTCCGGAAGAGCTGCAGGAATGGATCGGTCGGCTGGAGCGGCTGGCCGAGACGGGGATCGACGATTTCTATGTTGAGGTAAAGATGGACGGTCTGGCGGTCTCCCTGGTCTATGAGGACGGCGTGCTAGTGCGCGGCGCCACTCGTGGCGACGGCCGGGTCGGCGAGGACGTACTCAATAATCTCAGGACGATCGAAGCTATCCCGCTGCGGCTGCACGTGCCCGATGACCGGGAGCTGTCCGGTTTCATCTCTCGTCATCGGGATTCGATCGACGCCAAGACTTTCCGTCGCCGCCTCTCTCGGTCGGCCGGGAGGATCGAGGTCCGCGGTGAGGTTTTCATGACCAAGAAGGTCCTGGAGGATATCAACCGGGAGCAGGAGAAGCGGGGACTGCCGCCGTTCGCCAATCCGCGCAATGCCGCGGCCGGCAGTGTCCGCCAGCTCGATCCGGCGGTGACGCGGGCCCGTCGTCTCGATTTCTTCGGCTACGCCCTACTGGCCGACCTGGGCCTGCGTACCCATGAGGCCCAGCACGAATGCCTGCGCCTGCTCGGCATCAAGATCAATCCGTTGAGCCGCCGCCTGTCCTCAGCCGGGGACATAACGGACTACCAGTCCCGGCTCCAGACCCGGAGGGAGAGGCTGCCCTACTGGACCGACGGGGTGGTCGTCGTGGTGAATGATGATGGTCTCTTCAGCCGGCTAGGAGTGGTCGGCAAGGCACCGCGAGGGATCATCGCCTTCAAGTTTCCCGCGGAGCAGGCGACCACGGTGGTCGAGGATATCAAGGTGCAGGTGGGACGCACGGGCGCCCTGACCCCGGTCGCCGTCATGAGACCGGTGCGGGTAGCCGGGACGACCGTGACCCACGCCAGCCTCCACAACATGGATGAGATCGGCCGGTTGGGCGTCAGGATCGGGGATACCGTAGTCATCGAGAAGGCCGGCGACATCATCCCCCGGGTGGTCCAGGTGGTGACCCAGGCCCGTTCCGGGAAGGAGAGGTCGTTCCGTATGCCGAAGCGCTGCCCGATATGTGGCGCCTCGGTGCGGCGTCCGGCAGGAGAGGTGGCCTATTATTGCACCAATGAGGACTGCTACGCCCGGCTGCGGCGACAGATCCAGCATTTCCTTTCGAAGGGCGCCGCCGACATTCCGGGACTGGGTCATAAGATCGTGGAGAGATTCATCGAGGAGGGATTGTTGAGCGATGCCGCCGACCTGTATGCGCTCCGCGAAGATGATATCGCCGGCCTGGAGGGTTTCGGCGAGAGATCGGCCGCCAACCTGGTCGCGGCCATCCGCCAGAGTTCCCGGATGGAACTGGCCAGGTTCATCTTTGCCTTGGGTATCCGGCATGTCGGTTATCAGACGGCCCAGGAACTGGCCCGGCACTTCGGCAGTATCGGACGGTTGCGTCAGGCCGGTCGGGAGGAGCTCGAGTCGGTTCCGGATATCGGTCCGGTCGTCGCCGCCAGCGTCTCCGAATTCTTCCGTGACCGGAAGAATTCGCGTCTGGTCGACCGGCTGCTGAAGACGGTCAAGCTGGAGCGGCCTCAGGATCCGGGTCAAGGAACCTTGAGCGGCCTGACCTTCGTCATCACCGGCACCTTGTCCGGCCTGAGCCGCGATGAGGCACATCGCCGTATCCGCCAAGCGGGCGGGCAGGTATCGACGACGGTCAGTTCCCGCGTCACCCATCTGGTGGTCGGAGATCGTCCCGGCTCCAAGTTGGCACAGGCGCGCCGCGCCGGGGCGACCGTCTTGAAGGAGAGCGAATTCCTGGATATGCTGAAAGGGTAATTCAGCCTTATGGAGATACCTCAAAAGGAGATAGAGCACATCATTTCCCTGGCCCGTCTGGAACTGACGGACGAGGAGAGGTCCTCGTTCGGCGGTCAGCTGTCGGCCATCCTCGAATATGTCGGCCAGCTCTCCCGGGTGGATGTCGAGGAGGTCGAGCCGATGAGCCACAGCGTCACCATACGGAACGTGCTGAGACCCGATGAGGCGATACCTTGTCCCGACGAGGAGCGTCAGGGCGCGGTCGATGCCTTTCCGGACGAGGAGGAAGGACTGCTTAAGGTCGATTCCGTCTTTTCCTGAGTATCGCTATGGATATCATGCGTCTCAACCTGACCGATATCGCTGACGGATTCCGCCGGAAGGAATGGAGTTCGCGCGAGATCACCGAGACCTGCCTGGACCAGGCGGAACGGGCGGCTGGGGAGACTCATGCCTACGTGGAGCTGTCACGCGATCGGGCGCTCACCGCTGCCGCAGAAGCCGACGGACGCTACGCGGCGGGCCGGCCCCTTTCCGCGGTCGACGGCGTGCCCTTGGGTATCAAGGACTGCCTGCTGGTGGCCGGCGCTCACGCTACGGCCGCTTCGGCCATCCTTAAAGACTATCTGGCGCCGTATGACGCCACGGCGGTCTCCCGCCTGCGTCAGGCCGGCGCCGTGTTCCTGGGCAAGACGAACATGGACGAGTTCGCCATGGGTTCGACCACCGAGACCTCCTGTCACGGTCCGTCGAGGAACCCCTGGGACACCTCGCGCATCCCCGGCGGATCTTCCGGAGGTTCGGCGGTGGCCGTGGCCGAAGGTTCGGCGGTGGCCGCGTTAGGTTCCGATACCGGCGGCTCGGTGCGCCAACCGGCGGCGATGTGCGGCATAGTCGGCTTTAAGCCGACCTACGGCCGGGTGTCCCGTTACGGACTGATCGCCATGGCTTCGAGTCTTGACCAGGTCAGCCCGATAACCCGCTCGGTGACCGATGCGGCGATCCTGCTTAGGGTGATGGAGGGACATGATCCGCGGGATGCGACCAGCGTGCCGCTCAAACTGGAGTGGTCCCTGCCGGAATCGTTCGACGAATCCCTGCGCGGCCTGCGGATCGGCCTGCCGGCGGAGTATTTCGTGAGCGGCCTCGATCCGCAGGTGGAACGGACGGTCCGTGAGGCCATCAGTCGGTTAGAGGATCTGGGGGCCGAGATCAGGGAGATCAGCCTGCCGCACACGGAATACGCGCTTGCCGTCTATTACATCATCATGCCGTGCGAGGTCAGCGCTAACCTGGCCAGGTTCGACGGCATCCGCTACGGCCGGCGTGTATCAGGCGCCGATCTGGAGGACACCTATCGCCGGTCGCGCGGTCAGGGTTTCGGCAAGGAGGTCCGCCGTCGGATCATCCTCGGGACGTATGCGCTGTCATCGGGTTATTACGACGCCTATTATCTTCGGGCGATGAAAGTGAGGCGGCTGATCGCCAACGATTTCGCCCGGGCTTTCGATGACGTTGACTGCATCGTCACGCCGACCGTGCCGACTACAGCCTGGAAGCTGGGCGAGAAGCTGGACGATCCGTTAGCCATGTACCTCTCGGATGTCTATACGGTGTCGGCCAATGTGGCCGGGCTACCGGCGATCAGCATCCCATGCGGTCTGGTGGACGGCCTTCCTGTAGGTCTGCAGATCATGGGGCGGCATTTCGACGACAAGACCGTGCTGGGTACGGCCTATGCCTATGAGAAAGCGTATGGCGGACCGGGGCGGTTTGCCGCGCCGCGTTAAGTAAGGAGGAAGAAGTATAAACGCAAGCATTATGGCTCAAAATCCGACGAAACAAGGTCGACTGATAAGGCAAAGGAAGAGTTCACCCCGCAAGAGCCTCAAGAAGACGGGTCTTAAGGAGCGTTCGGGGCGCACCGGCACGTTTCACCTGAAGGCCCGGCGGGACGAGATCGTCCGCGATAAGGTACTGGGACGGAAGGGAAACTTGGTCTGTGGCGGCTGCGGTGCGCTCTATTACGACAAGCATTGGCACTCCCGCGGCGTCTTCGGGACCCGACCGTCGATGAGCGGCCTGACCAAAGGTAAGTGCGACCAGTGTCGCAGCCGACTGGTTTCGGCACCTGATCGGATAGTCAATTTCGGCGGTCAGGTCATCGTTGAAGGGTTGCGGACCGCCGAGGACCGGTCCGAGATTTCGGCTTTAGTCAGGAACGTCGGCAAACGGGCGGTCCGTCGGGACCCCAATGATCGCATCATCAGGATCGTCCGGCGCGGGGAGAGGCTAACCGTCTTCACTACGGAGAACCAGCTGGCCGTATCGATAGGCAAGCAGATTGACCGGGCGCGTAAGGGTGGCAAACTGGTGATAACCTGGTCTTCGACCGACAAGCCGGTCCGGGTCAGATGGACCGCCCGGAAATGACCCGGACTATGACCATCACCTTCGACGCCACCGCCGCCTCTTCGACCGCCGCCATACTGGTACTGGCGGCGGCCGCGGTAATCTTCGGCGTGACGATCACGATACGGATCCGGCGGTTCCTGGCGTCGAAGAGATTCGAGGCGGCCGATCGGGATACGATGCGGCGACGTTGGGTGGAGATCGAGGACCTGATGCGTCAGCCGGGTGAGATGCCGCCGCGGATGGCCGTCCTGGAGGCGGACAAGCTGCTCGATTACGCCCTGAAATCACTGGCCATGCCCGGAGAGACTCTGGGGGAGCGTCTTAAGTTCGCCCAATACAGGTATCCGCAGCTCAAGGAGGTCTGGTGGGCCCATAAGATACGCAACCGCCTGGCCCACGAGTCGACCTTCCGGCTGGAGCGCCGGCTGGCCCGACGGGCGCTTCGGACCTTCCGTAAGGCTCTGGAGACGCTCGGCGCCATCTGATTTCTGACGCCTGAATTGACCCTAACCCTCATGGAGACCTTATTGAGACAGACTATCGGGGATATCCGCCGTTTCCGTACCGTGGTGACGGTGCTTTTCGAGGAAGGTCTGTCGTTCTTCGTCGATGCGGTCCGGCTCCGCTATTTGGTGCCGCTGCGTCAGCGGTTCTGGTATGCCCTGGTCCGGGGCCGCTTCGGTGCGGTCTGGCCCAAGCGATATGAGGTCGAGCCGCCGCTGGAAGTCAGGATACGCCGCGCCTTCGAGCGTCTCGGACCGACCTTCATGAAGCTCGGCCAGCTTCTGAGCCTACGCCCCGACCTGATTCCGGAGCAGTTCACCCGCGAGTTCGCTAAGCTGCAGGATCGGGCCGGTACCCTGACGCCGGGCGTAGCCGAGAAGATCGTCGAGAACGAGCTGGGTCAACCCATCGAGAACGTCTTCGCCGAGTTCGAAGCGGCACCGATCGCCGCCGCTTCCCTGGCCCAGGTGCACCGGGCGCGGCTGCATGACGGCACGCCGGTCGCGGTCAAGGTGCGGCGCCCGTTTGTGGACAAGATCGTCAAGACCGATATCCATATCCTGGCCTACCTGGCTTCGCTGATGGAGCATCATGTGCCCCCCAGCCGCCGTTTCCGGCCCGTCCGGGTGGCCCGTGAATTCGCCGACTGGGCCCTGCGTGAGGTGGACTTCGAGATCGAGGGGGCTAACATCGATCGGTTCCGCGAGTCTTTCGCCGA
>LJNP01000062.1 GCA_001303185.1 Parcubacteria bacterium SG8_24 | reverse complement strand
GTCCCGTCATCGGCGGCGTAGATCGGCGTACCGGTCGGCCCGGCGATATCCAGGCCGACGTGACGATAACGGAAATACTGCGTGATCCTCCGGGCGGCTGACGGCCAGAGCAGGGTCGTGCCGCCGTCACGGTCCTCCGGCGGGGTGATCACGTCCTTCCAGCTGCTGGCGATGACCGTCGGACGCGGCGGCGGCGGCTGCTCGCCGCCGGGCAGGATCAGTTCCGTGCCGATCTGCAGTTCGGTGGCGTCAGTGATGCCGTTGGCGTCCATGATCTCATCGACCTCGCTCTTGTACTTATTGGCGATGCTGCCCAGCGTGTCTCCCCGACGGGTCTGGTAGAGGATCCCGTCCACCGGCGGTATCTTGAGACTGTTGCCCGGCCGGATGATGCTGCGCGATCCCAGGTTGTTGGCGAGCAGGACGGTATCGGTCTTGAGGCCATAGGCCCCGGCGATCGCCCCGATGGTCTCGCCGCTCTCCACGACATGCTCCACCACCTTCGTCCGGGTGCGCGCCGGCACCATTTCGGCGACTGATGATTCCGACATGACCCGGACCGCGTTGACTATCGGCACGGCCGAGACCGCGGCCATCCCGACTGTCGAGATCTCCGCATCCTCAATCAGCTTCTCTGAAGCCAGATAATCGCTAGAGCTCAGGGCCCGGAAACCGAGATAGGAAACCTCCATGAAGCGCTCGAAGTCGGTCGCTTCCTCGATCACCAGTTCGTCCATGTCGTTCTCCGACAGGGAGGCCAAGATACTTCTCGGTCCTCCGACCTCCAAGTTGGCCCGGATCTCACCGGCATAAATATTGTTGCCCATCACCAGGAACGACAGGATCACCACGGCGATCTGGACGGCGTACTTCCTGGCGAAGACCGTGGCCAGACGCTCCCGGGTCGGCTCCAGGGTGACCCTGGTGAATTTCCGGAAGCGCCGAGACAGGCGGAAAGACACCACTAACAACGGACGGATGATTCCGGTCCAGACGGCGGCCAGGGGGCGATGGAGATGGACCAAGACGAAGACCAGGCCCCTCTTAAAAGCCAAAAGCGCCCTGAAGAGTCCTAACAGGGCCTTGATTCCCATCTTTTTCACGATTAGCGGTATACGCGATCGCTTACTGACTTAAGTAAGGAACTTTTTTTCGCTAAATATAGACAAATTTATTGATGCTTCTGACCTTCAGCCTAGCGGAGGAAACGTAGCACTTTCCGGCCTGTCTGTCAATGCTCCGACCCTGCCAGAGACCGCTACGACCGGTGCCTCACAGGAGGTCATCCTGGTGGACATCTTACCGTTTTTAGATTGACAAAGGAAGTCCTCTTTCTTATGCTGATTGACAGGAAAAAACGGAATCGAATCTCTCTTTTTTTAACTATTAAAGGATCGGTGCCGCACTGTCGGCATTACCCATCCAATATGTCCATACCACTGTTATTCGCCCTGATCGCTTCCTTCCTGGCGATCGGATACGGCGCCATACTCATTCGTTGGGTCCTGTCGAGACCGCAGGGGGAACAGAAGATGCGCGATATCGCCCTGGCCATTCAGGACGGCGCCAAGGCCTACCTGCTGCGCCAGAGCAAATCGGCCGCCATCGTCGCCGTCATCGTCTTCCTGCTGCTGATGTTCTTCCTCGACACGGTCACCGCCATCGGCTTCCTCGTGGGCGCCGTCCTTTCGGGCTTGGCCGGCTACATCGGCATGCAGGTCTCGGTCCGGGCCAACGTCCGGACGACCGAAGCGGCCAAGGCCGGTCTGCAGAGCGCCTTCCAGGTGGCTTTCCGCGGTGGTTCCGTGACCGGCATGATGGTCGTCGGCCTCGGTCTGCTGGGCGTCACCGTCTTCTATATGGTCACGCGTGACGTCAATGCCCTCATCGGTCTCGGCTTCGGCGGCAGCCTCATCTCCGTCTTCGCCCGTCTCGGCGGCGGCATCTATACCAAAGCCGCCGATGTCGGCGCCGACCTGGTAGGCAAGGTTGAGGCCGGCATACCGGAGGACGATCCGCGCAATCCGGCGGTCATCGCCGACAACGTCGGTGACAACGTCGGCGACTGTGCCGGCATGGCGGCCGACCTCTTCGAGACCTACGCCGTGACCGCGGTGGCCGCGATGCTCCTGGGTTCCCTGGTCTTCGGTTCCGACCAGGCAGTGCTCTATCCGCTGGCTCTCGGGGCCCTGTCCATCGTCGCTTCCATCATCGGATCATTCGCCGTACGCATCGGCCCGAAGAAGAATATCATGGGGGCGCTCTATAAGGGCCTGGTGGTGTCGAGCGTGCTCGCCGCCATCTTCTACTATCCGATCACGGTCTGGATGATGTCCGGCAACGGGGAGTACGCCGTCAACCGTCTCTACCTGGCCTCGCTGGTCGGCATCGTGGTGACCGGACTGATCTTCGCCATCACCGAATACTACACCGGCACGCAATTCCGTCCGGTCAAACGGATCGCCCAGGCCTCGGAATCCGGACACGGCACCAACATCATCGCCGGTCTCGCCGTCTCCATGCAGTCGACCGCCCTGCCGGTCCTGGTGATTTCGGCGGGTATCGTCGCCGCCTTCGGACTGGCCGGAGTCTACGGCGTGGCCGTCGCCTCCATGGCCATGCTGTCGCTCACCGGAATCATCGTAGCCATCGACGCCTACGGACCGATCACGGATAACGCCGGCGGCATCGCCGAGATGGCCGAACTGCCGGACAGCGTGCGTGAGGTGACCGATCCGCTCGATGCCGTAGGTAACACCACCAAGGCCGTCACCAAGGGTTACGCCATCGGTTCGGCCGGCCTGGCGGCAGTGGTCCTGTTCTCCGCCTATACCGAGGAACTGGCCAAGCTCGGCAAGGATTTCGTCTTCTCCCTTTCCGAACCCAAGGTGCTGGTCGGGCTGTTCCTCGGTGGACTGATCACCTTCCTGTTCGCCTCCATCGCCATGGAAGCGGTCGGACGGGCCGCCGGGAAGGTCGTGGAAGAGGTGCGTCGGCAGTTCCGCGAAATACCGGGCATCATGGAGCGGACGGCCAAACCCGATTATGCCCGTTGCGTCGATATCGTCACCCAGGCGGCGATCGGTGAGATGATCGTACCGGCAGTCCTGCCGGTAATCGCGCCGGTCGTCATCGGCGTAGTCTTCAAGAATCTGCTCGGCGCCGAGGCGCTCGGCGGGCTGTTGGTCGGTTCCATCGTCACCGGACTGTTCGTCGCCATCTCCATGACCACGGGCGGGGCGGCCTGGGACAACGCCAAGAAGTACATCGAACTGGGACACCACGGTGGCAAGGGCTCACCGGCGCATCAGGCGGCGGTCACCGGCGACACGGTCGGCGATCCCTACAAGGATACCGCCGGGCCGGCCATCAACCCGATGATCAAGATCCTCAACATCGCGGCCTTGCTCATCGTGTCCCTCATGGTCTGAGGAAAACGTCCCGTCCGGAAAGATCCACCCCGCCCGTGACCGGGCGGGGTTTCGGTCCCGCCGCCGGACGGACGATGACAAGAGACAGAAAACCGCCTGAGGGCGGTTTTCTGCATCTTCCCGAACGCGAAAGATATCTGTTTCTGTCTCGCTCACGGAAAACGGGAGCGTCGATTCTGTTTTTGTTTCATGACGAAAAAACCGCACCTCGAACGGGTAGCGGCATCCTGACGATATATCCCCTGTCGGAGCGTACTTCACCCCGCATCCGATCCGCCGTGGGTCGGACGAAAGCCGGCAGTACGCCTTCCATGCATTGTGCCCTCCTCTTCATCACAATGCACCTTACCGACGAACAAGGATATACGAGGATATACGGTTTTGTTTTTGTTTCGTCGTCCCGTGTTCCGTGACAACTATATCGTAGCATTTATGTCAAGCCGTCTCAATCATTTTTGAGTGTCGTCTAATGTTCATGAAGCCGCTCCAACGGATACCGGGCATCCACATCTGTATCCACAACTTTTCCCCACCCGAAATAAAATCGAAAAAACCGCCGAATTCGACGGTAGCATCGGACGATTGGTGGACTGCTCAATAAGTCCCCGTGACCACGAAGGTCAGGGTGTCCTGGTAGTCGCTGTGGGCCGGGGTGACCGGAGAGATCGCCGCCTTGAGGTAGAGGCGGGCGAAGGCATTCTGGGACGGCGAGGCGAGGGTCCAGAGGTTCTGGTAGCCGGTAGTGAGTCCGCCGACCTCGTCCTCGCCAGCCGTGGCCGAGCAGTTGTTGGTGCCGGCGTCGAAGGGGGAACTCGCCGTGGGATCCGCCCCGGCCGGGGTGGTGGTGTCCTTGCCGGTATCGGTGCCGCCGGTGCCCACGCAGAGGCCGTAGCCGGCGGTGCCGGCGGTGAGGGTGGTCGTCGAGGAGCTGATCTGGTCGGTCGAAGAGGGGGAATAGAGGGCGCCGTAGAGCGACCTCACGGTCACGGTGGCCCCGCTTGAGGCGTTGGTGCTCACTCGGGAGCAGATGTGGGGGACGGAACTGCGGTCCGAGGAGGCGACGCCCGAGGTGGTGAGCGTGCCCAGGGGCAGCGAGCCGCCGTCCCCGGAGAAGGAACCGTCGCAGGCGGCGGCCGCGGCCTGGGACCCGACGTTGAAGGAGATCACCGGGTCGATGCTTCCGGAAACGGTCACCTGGTCGTCGTCGGTGATGTAGACCGAGCCCGAGCCGTTGTCGTTGCTCCAGGTGATGATGTACTCGCCGGGGGTCAAGGGGTTGGTGATCCGGGCCCCGGAGATCGAGAGCGCCCCGGCGGAACAGCCGGTCTTCACGGCGGTGAGCGTCGAAGCGGTGTAGCCGAAGGTGTCGACCGTGCCGCCGACGCAGGAGCCCGAGGTGGCGGCCTGGGTCACGGTGAAGCCGGTGGGGAAGGTCACGGTCAAGGTCCCCGTGGAGCTCCCGGCGAGCGTGAAGGAGAGCCCGAAGTCGACGTTGCTCTCTCCGGCCTTGTACCTCGAGAGCGAGATCTGGTTCGAGCCGGTGTACCCGGCCACGTTGAAGGTGTCGGTGTCCTGGTCGGTCGCCGAGAGGGTGTCGGTGGCTATGGCGGTCGTGGTGTGCGAGCCGCGGGAGAGCATCCCCACCCCGACCGAACAGTTGGCCGGCGAGGTCCCTCCGGGGAAGGTGCAGACCCGCCTGAGGTCCTCGGGATTAGTGCCGTCGAGATAGAGCTTGATCTCGGTCACCCCCACGTCGTCGGTCGCCGTGGCGCTGATCGTCACCACGTCGTCGATGAAGGGGCTCGGCGGGCT
>LJNP01000017.1 GCA_001303185.1 Parcubacteria bacterium SG8_24 | reverse complement strand
CCGGTCAAGCTCATGCCGGATGAAGCCGGCCATCTGTTCATAGGTGAGGCCCCCGGATACGCGCCGTTGTCCGATGAAGAAATAGGGCGTGGCGTCGATGTTGAGCCGCAGACCCTCCTCGAAATCCCTTTCCACCACGGCCCGGGTCTGCTCCTGACCCAGGCAGTTCTCGAAGGAGGCCAGGTCGACGTTCAGTTGGGCCGCCAGGGCCACGTACGAGGAGAGATTCATCAGCGGCAGGCCTTCGGCCAGCAGCAGGTCATGGTATTCCCAGAAAGCGCCTTGCAAACCGGCGCAGCGGGCGGCCATCGCCGCGTTGATTGATTCCTGCTGTAGGCCGACATGCGGGAAATCCTTCCAGACCAGACGTACCTGTGTCTGATAGTCCGACAGGATCTGTTCGAGTACCGGTTCCATGGAGGCGCAGGCGCTGCAGGTGTAGTCCGAGAACTGGTAGATGGTGAGCGGTGCGTTGACCATCCCTCGGGTCGGATTGATGAAGGAATAGGTCGGTTCGGAGAGTGGGGTGAGCAGGCGTCCGGTGACGGATTCACCCTCGGCGTCAGTCGGACGTAGCCGCGGCAGGGCGGATAATCCGAAGACGATCAGCAGCGAGGTCGCCAGCAGGATCACGATGGCGATGAACACGTATGATCGGCGCATAGCGGCAGGTCCGCGGCGTCCCGGTGACGGGACTTGCGGTCTTATTTCAGTTGGATCTTGTTGAGGGTGCCGTCATCCTGGTCAGTGAAGAAGAGGTAGCTGTTGTCCGGCGTCAGCATGATCGAATCGACCGTGTGATCGCCTTCAGGGATGGCTACTCGGGTCTGCAGACCGGTCCTCATGTCTATCTTGTAGATGTCGTCCGGTATGTCCGCGGCTACGGCCGGTTGCAGACCAGCGCCCGTCGGCAGCTCCCGGGGCACCGCGCAGTACAGGGTCTGGGTGTCGGCGAAGGTGCATTTATGGGACCAAGTGTCGACGTTGAGACGACGGCGGTTCAGTCCGATGTCGTCGCCGGCGGCATCGACGATCCAGAGGGATGGTTTGTAATCGGAGATTGATGCGGCGGTGCTGTACATCAGTTGCTGACCGGTAGGTGACCACTGGGACTCGAAGTTGAGTCCTTCGACGACCAGTGAACGGAAATTCTCGTTGTGCTGGCCGATGAAGAAAATCTCGCGCCTTTCCGGACCGGACCAGTCGCCGGTCTCGGCGATGCCGAGGATCTGGTTGTTCGGTGACCAGTCCACCGTCACTTTGTCGGCGTTGACACCCAGCTCCTGTATCGGTCGGGCGGCTGAACCGTCCGGATTGGAGACCACCATCCACCGGTTCTCCTCATCCAGGCCGATACTTTTGGCGGCGATCTGCTGACCCTGCGGATCGAAGTCAAAGGATTCCCAATGACGCGGCAGCGTCACCTGCTGGTTGGTGGTGAAATCGAAGAGGATGTTGGCGCCGTCGGGATATTCGATGATCGCCTTGTTGCCGCTGGGGTCAAAGGTGGCGTTGTCCACGTTATGGAAGACCTTGTTGGAGAGCGAGGTGACCGTACCGTCGGTGTTTATCCGGTAGAACTTGCCGTCGATCAGGTTGTAGTAGTTGAGGTCGCCGGAAGGGCTCAGGGAAGCTCCGCGGGTCGGCAGGTTGGTCACTGGAGTGACCGCTGTCGGACCTCCGTCGGCGATGGCCGACACGGTCGGCGGCAGGACCGCCTCTTCGGGCGGACCGGGTACGGTAGGCACTCCGGGAACGGCTGGCGGCAGCGGGGCCGGGATCGGGACCTCCGGAGGCACCTCAGGCGGCAATTCTTCGGGCGGCACCCTGAAGAAGACCATGTAGAGGGCAAAGCCGATCGCTGCGGTCACGAGGATGAGTCCGATCAGGGTGAGCGCCTTTTTTAGGTTCATAGGGAGTATCGATTAGCGGTTCTCGGGGGGTTTGATGATCGTCCTTTATCCATCATGTCCCAGTGATCAGTTGCCAGATGGCCGCGGCGCCGGTGAGGGCCAGGCAGGGAGTGAACATGACACAGGCCATGATGATCTGGGAGAGCAGCATGATGAGCAGGATGGTGATCAGCACGCAGAACATCACGATGATGATCAGTTTTTCCCAGGCCTTGAGCGGGATGGTATAGGGGACACTCATGCCGCTCAAAGCCCAGTAACCGATCAGGGCCCACAGGCTCAATGTCGTGTAGTCGGTCCAGCCGCTGATGTAGAGCTTGTTGATGAATTTTCTCTTGAATTCCTGGGCGGCCACTTTCTTGGGATCCTTACTGCCAGCCAACGCGCCGAGACCGCTCTTGAGGGTACTCATCGCCGATTGTGAACCACCCAATGATTTAGCCATCGAACCCAGCTGTCCGCCAGGTCCGCCGCCTCCCCGGGCTCCGGCCTTCATATCGGCTGCGGCGCCCCGGCCGACTTCAGCCACGCCGCGACCGCCGGCCAAACCGGTCAGTCCTTTGGCTCCGGCCACCATCGCCGCACCCGGACTCATCGGCAGGCCGCCAGCCATCATGCCCTTTCCGGGCATTCCGGGCATCGCCGGCATACCTCCGGGCATCGCCGGCATACCTGGCATACCCCCCATCATCCCTGGTCCCTGACCTTCTTCTCCGGCCTGCTGGAGTTGGCGTTCACCGACTTCCCGGACCGCCCGTTTGGCGCCCCTTTCGGCCATACCCCGGGCACCGCGGGCTGCGCCTCGGGCCGCCCCTTGGGCACCGCGGGCTGCGGCGCGGCCTGCCTGACCGGCGCCCTGGACCGCGACCTGCCCCGCTTTCATGACGGCCTGACCGCCGATCTTGGCCGCTCCGGCCAGCACTGCCGGCAAGGCGCCAGGTCCGGGCAGGGGCAGACTTGGCCGCTCCAAGGCACGCGCCAGCCGTTCCTGTTCCAATTGACGGCGCCATTCGAGCTGGGTCTCGAGCGGAATGCCCGAAGAGAAGTCTATTTTAGGCTTGGTTCCTGGCATGGGTTCGGCGTTTGGCGATCGTGATCCGTCCGCCCTTGGCGGCTATGGAGACCGTATCGCCGGTGCGGCAATTGTCCGAGAGCAGTTCCGTCGCCAGCGGATTCTCGACCAGTTCCTGGATCTGGCGGCGCACCGTCCGTGCTCCATAGAGCGGATTCCAGCTCTTCTCGGCCACGGTCTTGATTACGGCGGGCGATATCCGCAGGCCGATACCGTGCTCCTTTTCCAGTCGTCTCGTGAGGTCACCCATCTGCAGCTTGGTTATCGCTAGGATGTCCTTCCGGGAGAGCGGCTCGAAGGTGACGATCTTGTCGATGCGGTTCAGGAATTCCGGCCGGAAGGTCTGTTCAAGCTCGCGTAGGACCTCGGCCTGGGCCTCCTGTCGTTCGCCGGCCGTAAGGTCACCGCCCTCAGCGGTCATGAAACCGATCGAACCGCCCTTGAGCGCCGCGGCTCCGACGTTGGACGTCATCACTACGATAGTGTTCTTGAAGTTGATCTGGCGTCCCGTGGCGTCGGTGATGTGGCCGTCCTCGAGTATCTGCAGCAGCAGGTTATGCACCTCGCCGTGAGCCTTCTCGATCTCGTCGAACAGGACGATCGAGTGAGGCTTGCGTTTGACCGTGTCGGTCAGTTTGGTGTCGTCCCGATAGCCGACATAACCGGCCGGCGCGCCGATCAGTTTGGATATGTTGAAACCTTCGGCAAATTCGGACATGTCGATGCGGATGAGCGCATCCTTGTCCTGGAAGACCGTCTCGGCCAGTACCTTGGCCAGTTCGGTCTTGCCGACCCCCGAAGGTCCGAGGAAGAGGAAAGAGGCCAGTGGTCGGCCGGGGTCGGCGATGCCGGCCTTGGCCCGGCGGATCAGTTCCGCCACGTCGGCGACCGCTTTCTGCTGACCGACGATCCTTTCCTTGAGCAGGTTCTCCAGCCGGAGCAACCGGTCACGCTCCTGCATCAGCAGGTCGGTCACGGGTACGCCAGTGGCCCGTGAGACCACGACAGCGATATCCTCCCGGCCGATACTCCCGACTTTGGGACGGGCGTCCTTCTTGGGACCCCGTTTGAGCTGCTCGAGCTGCTGCAGCAGATCCTGTTCTTTGGTCTTGAGTTCCAAGGCGTCGATGAAGTTTTCGCTGGTCACCGCGCGCTGCTTCTTGCGGCGGATCTTAGCCAGCCGATCCTCAAGTTTTCTCGTCTGTCGGCTCTCCTCGTCGTTGCCGTGCGCCACCCGGACACTTGCCGCCGCCTCATCGATCAGGTCAATCGCCTTGTCCGGCAGGAAGCGGTCCGTAATGAATCTTTCTGACAGGCTGACTGCGGCCTCGATCGCCTCATCGGTGATGGTCACGCCGTGGTAGTTCTCGTAATTGCCGCGCAAGCCGCGGATGATCCGGACGGCCGTCTCCGGGGACGGCGGGTCGACGCTGATGGGCTGGAAGCGGCGGTCCAAGGCCCCGTCATTCTCGATATGCTTCTTGTATTCGCTGAGCGTAGTGGCGCCGATACAGCGCATGGTACCCCGGGCCAGGGCCGGCTTCAGTATGTTGGCGGCGTCCAGGGAGCCTGACGTGGATCCGGCCCCCATGATGTTATGGAGCTCGTCCACGAACAGGATGATGTCGGGATCATTCTTGACCTCGTCGACGATCTGCTTGAGTCGCCCCTCGAATTCGCCCCGGTAGATGGTGCCGGCCAGGATGAGGCTCAGGTCCAGCGACATGATCCGTTTTCCGGCCAGCACTTCAGGAACGTCACCTTGCATGATCCGCTTGGCCAGGCCTTCGATGATCGCCGTCTTGCCCACACCGGGATCGCCCAGCAGCACCGGGTTGTTCTTGGTGCGGCGGCAGAGTATCTGGGTCAGGCGGCTGATCTCCTCTTCCCGGCCGATGACCGGATCGATATCCTTCTGCAGTTTGGGATCGGTCAGGTCGGTGGCGAAGAAGTCCAGGGCCGGAGTCTTGGTACGGTTGTCCTGTTGGGGCATAGATTCCTCGAGCAGCTCTTCGGCCTGAAGCCTTTCCGGCGGGGCCTGGCCCACCTCGAAGGTCTCCGTTATCTCGGGGAACCGGGAGGTGCTCTTGAGCACCGTCTCGACCTCCTGTTTCAGTTCCGGTATGTCGACCCCCTGGTCGGTCAGTATAGCGTCGACGATCGGAGACTCGATCTGCAACAGACCCGACAGCAGGTGTTCCGTGCCGATGTACTTATGGTCATGGACATTGGCCGTGAGTACGGCTTTCTCGATCGCCCGCTTGGCGTGCGGTGAGAGGCGCGGCGGCAGGATGCGGTCACGCTCCTCTTCCGGCACCTCGATGACCGAACGGGCGGCTTGGGTCAGCATATGCCTTATATCCTCCAGGTCGAGCGGGGTCTTGCGCAGGATGTCATTACCGACGCTTCCTTGTTGCAGCAGCAAGGCCAGCAGCAGGTGTTCGGGGTTGATGCCCGGGGCGGTCATTTCCGAAGCCAAAGAGAAGGAAGCGGCCAGCGTGTTCCTCAGGTGGGCGGTGAATTTGTCGAGGATATCGGTGTTCATAGGTCGTCTTTTTATTTTTTGTCTTCAGGTTTTTTTTGTCAGCTGGGGGCGCCCATCTTACGGAGCGCCGTGATGCGGTCTTCCACCGGCGGGTGGGTCGAGAGCAGGTTGGCCAGGAATTTCTTCTGGAAGGGGTTGGCGATGAACAGATGGGCCGTGGCCGCCGACGGGCGCAGTAACGGCCGGGATTCGAGCCGGATCTTCTCCAGGGCGCGGGCCAGTCCTTCAGGGAAGCGCGTCATGAGCGCGGCCGAAGCGTCGGCCAGGTATTCCCGCTTGCGGGAGATGGCCAGCTTGATCAGTTGGGCGATGAGCGGGGCCAGGACGATCAATATCAGTCCGATGACGGCCAGGGCGCCGCCGCCCTCCCGCCGGCGCCGGCTGCCGTGGAAGCTCAGGCGGAAGAAGATGTCGCCGATCACGGTGATGATGCCGACCAGGACCACCACCAGGGTCATCACCCGGATGTCGTAGTTGCGGACATGGGAAAGTTCGTGGGCCAGTACCCCTTCCAGCTCTTCGTTCTCCAGTTTCTTGATTGCCCCGGTGGTCACCGCTATCGAGGCGTGTTGCGGGTCGCGTCCCGTGGCGAAGGCGTTGATCGCCGGGTCGTCGATGATATGGACCTTGGGCGCCGGCAGGCCGATACTGATGCAGAGATTGTCCACCATCCTGACCAGATACGGGTTCTCCTTCTCCGTGACCTGGCGGGCTCCGGAGACGGCCAGGGCAACCCGGTCTCCGGTGTAGTAGCTCACCAGGGCCATGACCGTCGAGTAGATCGCCGCGATCCCGATCACCAGCCCGCCGCCGCCGTAATATTCGTCGATCAGCCAGCCGATCAGCAGGACCAAAGCGAAGAAGACCACGATGAGGGCCATCGACCTCCGTTTGTTGGCGGTGATGTGGTCGTAAGTGGTCATAGCTACCAAGTCGGCGCTTTCCGGACCGCAGACAGCAAAGCGGGGGAGAGCCGGGGCGTCGTCCCGCCGCTTAGGCCTTGGTCAGATCGACGGCTTCAGAATTTGACCTGCACCGCTTCCCGCTCCTCTTCGTTACCGATCTCGAAGAACTCGTATTTTTGGAACTTGAGTTGGGCCGCGATCAGGTTGTTGGGAAAGACCTGGATCTTGGTGTTGAAATCGCGGACGTTGGCGTTATAGAACCGGCGGGCCGCCTGGATCTTGTCCTCGGCGTCCTTGAGGTCGTCCTGCAGCTGCAGGAAGTTCTGCGAGGCCTTGAGGTCCGGGTAGTTCTCGGCCAGGGCGAACAGTGACTTGAGGGTCTCGGTCAGGGCATTTTCGGCCTCAGCCTTCTCATGCGTCGACTGGGCGCCCATCGCCGCGGAACGGGCCTGGATGACCTTCTCCATGGTCTCCCGTTCGTGGGTCGCATAGCCTTTGACCGTCTCTACCAGGTTGGGTATGAGGTCGTAGCGCCGCTTGAGCTGTACGTCGATATCGGACCAGGCTTCGTCGACCCGGTTGCGGAGCCTGATCAGGCCGTTATAGACTGCGATGATCCAGCCGGCCAGGACGACGACCACGGCCAGTAGGACCAGCAGTACGGTGGATAAGGTAGACATAGGCGATCGGAATATTGATAAGCCCGCCAGATTGTCGCTCAGGCGGAATTGTATTAAACTCACTATACTTTAATTATAGGAAAATTTAGGCTTAAGGTCAAAAGATGCGATGTGGATTTTTTTAGCCAGAAGATAGGCAAAAAAGCCGTGATGATTCCAAAGCTATGAAGGACAAATCCAAACTGTTCAAGGCCTACGATATCCGCGGCCTGGCGCCTCAGGAGATCGACGAGGACTTGGCTTATCGGGTAGGTCAGGCGCTGGTCAGGTTCACTGAGGCCAAGACGGTCGTCGTGGGACAGGACATGCGGGAGACGACCCCGGCACTGTTCGACGCCTTCGCTCGCGGAGCGATGTCACAGGGCGCCGACGTGATCGATATCGGATTGGTCACCACACCCATGCTCTATTACGCGGTGGGCGAATACGAATTGCATGATGCCGGAGCCATGATCACCGCCTCGCATAACCCCAAGGAATACAACGGCATCAAGATGTGTTACGGGGATGTCCGTCCGATCGGCGGCAATTCCGGCATGTGGGATATCCGTGACCTGGCCCTGGCCGGCCCTTATCCGGGAGAGCCGGAAGGCACTCTGGTGACCACGGACATCAAGGATGCTTATCTCGACAAACTGCTGTCGGAGGTCGATCTCAAGTCGATCAAGCCTTTCAAGATAGTGGTTGATACGGGTAACGGCATGGAGGGGGTCATCATCGAGGATATCCTCAAGGCCCTGCCGCAGTGTGAGGTCCACCCCCTGTTCCTGGAACTGGATGGTAGCTTCCCGAACCACGAGGCCAATCCGCTGAAGGACGAGACCTTGATTGCCCTTAAGGAGAAGATGATGGAGGTCGGGGCGGATTTCGGCGTGGCTTTTGACGGTGACGGTGACCGCATCGGACTGGTCGACGAGACCGGGGAGACGGTCCGCGGCGACATGCTGACCGGCCTGCTGGCCCCGCTGCTGCTCAAGAAGAGTCCGGGCGGCAAGGTGCTCTATGACGTACGCATGAGCCTGTCCATACCCGAGGAGATAGAGCGAGCCGGAGGTGTCCCGGTGATGTGTCCGGTCGGCCACGGTCTGATCAAGCCGATGATGCGCGAGGAGGGGGCGGTTTTCGCCGGCGAGCTCTCCAATCACTACTATTTCCGCGATTTCTACGGCGCCGAGTCGTCCGATCTGGTGATGCTGTTGGTGTTGGACCTGATGTCCCGGACCGGCAAGAGCCTGTCCGAGCTTATCGCACCACTCAAGAGATATCAGCATTCCGGGGAGATAAATTCCGAGGTCGAGGACAAGGAGGCGGTATTGCGGGAACTCGACCGGAGATATGCCGCTCAGGCCGGTCAGGTGACCAGGATCGACGGCGTCAGGATGGATTTCCATGATCCGGATGATCCGGAAGGGGACTGGTGGTTCAGCGTCCGCGTCTCCAACACCGAACCGTTGATGCGCCTCAATCTGGAGGCCAAGAGACGGGAGAAGATGGAAGAGAAGCGTGAGGAGTTGCTGAAGGTGATACGGGGATGAAAAAAACCGCCGCGGGGCGGCGGTGAGGTCTCCGGCCGGCCGCTCAGGCCTTGCCGGGAGACCGCTTCAGAGAAGCCGGATAAGGGAAGAGGAGTTCGGAGGCGAACAGGGTCAGGCCCATCGGCATCAGCACCATGAAATACAGTACCGCATCGTGGAATGCACAGTGGGTGAAGAAGGCCAGGGCCAGGACCCAGGGGATGCGTCCGAATCTCCTTTGAGGGGAGGTGGCGTAGAGGACGCCGCAGACGACGATCTCGGTCACGGAGACCCAGATAGGGACCCTTTCCCCGAGCATCTGATCAGCGGTCAGGGCGCAGAAGGCGCCGAAGCAGACCAGACCCGTCAAGGCGCGCCAGAGCAGATTCTTCAGGTAACGTCTCTTTCTGAGAGCCTGCAGGACCTCCCGGTCCTCTTGAGAAAGGGTATCAGTCTCGTTCACGATCGACTCCTTTCGGTTGTCGAAACGACCGACCCCCCAGCCTAGCAGACGAAGGGGATGCGGTCAAGAATATATGATCGGCATATTCGATTCAGGATTGGGCGGCCTGACGGTCGTCAAGGAGGTGTTCCGGCAGCTGCCGGGACGCCGCGTCGTCTATTTCGGCGATACGGCCCGCACCCCGTACGGCACCAAGAGCCGACGGCTCATCGGGAGATACGCGGTACAGGATGCGGAGTTCCTGTTGGAGCAGGGGGCTGAAGTGATCGTCGTCGCCTGCAACACCGCTTCGGCCCAGGCCATGGACGTCCTGTCCAGCAGGATCAGGGTGCCGGTCTTCGAGGTGGTGACGCCCGCGGTCCGGGCGGCGGCCGGCATCACCCGCGGCAAGGTCGGGATCATCGGTACGCGAGGCACGGTCGGCAGCGGCATCTACGGACGCAAGATGCGGGAGATGTCGCCGGAGGTGGAGGTCATGGCCGCCCCGTGTCCGCTGTTCGTATCCCTGGTGGAGGAGGGTTGGACGGAAAAACCGGAAACGCTGATGATTGCCAAAAGGTACCTGAATCCGCTAAGATTACACGGTATCGATACGCTTATTTTAGGCTGCACGCATTATCCTTTCCTGCGTCAGGTAATCGGTGAAGCCGCCGGTCCGGAGGTGCGTCTGGTCGATCCGGCGGCCGAGACGGCGGCCGAGCTGCGGCGATTCCTCCAGGAACATCCGGAGCTCGATCGACGGCTCCGGGGCGAGGACCACCGGTTCTTCGCCAGCGACCGTACCGAACAGTTCTCCCAGTTGGCCTCGGCCTGGCTGGGACGGGAGACGGATCTGCGTGAAGCCACACTGGAATGATCGGCACAGTCATCATATTCATCCTGGTACTGTCCCTGGTCGTGTTCGTGCACGAGCTGGGACATTTCGTCTCCGCCAAACGGCTTGGCCTCAAGGTGGAGGAGTTCGGCTTTGGTTTCCCGCCCCGCATCGCCGGATTCGAGCGGCGGGGCACGATATACTCGGTCAATTGGATACCGATCGGCGGCTTCGTGAAAATCAAGGGAGAGACCGGAGAACAGGCCGGAGATCCGGACAGTTTCGGCAGCCGTCCGGTGTGGCAGCGGGCGGTCATCATCTCGGCCGGCGTGATCATGAATTTCGTCCTAGCCTGGTTCCTGCTGTCGGCCGGTTATCTGGTCGGTCTGCCGCGGGTGATCGATGAGGGCCTGCCGTCGTATGCCGTGACCCGCGAGGAGAAGCTGCAGATCGTCTCGGTCCTGGACGGTTCACCGGCGGAACGGGCCGAACTGCGCGTCGGCGATGTCGTTTCCGCCGTAGACGGGACACCGGTGGTCTCATCATCCGATTTCGGCGGATATACGGCGGAAAGGGAGGGGCAGGTGATGATTCTGACCGTCCGGCGCGGTCAGGAGAGTCTGGAACAGGAGGTGACGGCCGAATATCTGGAAGAGGTCGGCCGGCCAGCGATCGGTGTCGCCATGCTCAAGACGGGTCTGGTCTCTTTTCCGTTATGGGCCGCACCGATTGAGGGGGCCGGAGCCACCTATGCCTTCACCAGGGAGATCACGGTCGCTATCGGCACGTTGATCCGTGACGTGTTCCGCGCCGAAGAGGTCTCGATAGATTTTTCCGGTCCGGTGGGCATCGCGGTGATAACCGGGGAGGTGGCCAGGCTCGGCTTCCGTCATCTGCTGCAGTTCACGGCCCTGCTTTCCATCAATTTGGGCATCATTAACGTGTTGCCGATACCGGCCCTGGACGGCGGACGGCTGCTTTTCCTGGCCGCTGAACGTATCAGGGGGCGGGCCGTCGACTGGCGTATCGAGGCGACGGCACACAATATCGGTTTCGCCCTGCTCATGCTGCTGGTGATCGTCGTCACCTACCGTGACATGGTGCGGTTCGGCGACCGTATCATGCGGGCCTTCACCGGACTTTTCGGTGCCTGACCTATGCTGGACAAGCTGGAACAAGCGAAAGACAAGACACTGACCGCGATTTCCGCCGCTGATTCGTTGGAATCCCTGGCTGAGGTCGAAATCAGGCATCTGGGAAGAAAAAGCGAGATGACCGAACTGCTCAAGGGCTTGGGTTCGCTTCCGCCCGAGGAACGTAAGGCGGCCGGCCGTCGGGTCAACGAGATCAAGGGAGAGGTCAGGCGGGCGCTGGAAGAAAGGAGGGCGGCGGTCGCCGCGGCGGTTTACGATAACCTGGCCGAGAGCGAGCGGATCGACACGACGGAACCAGGCATCCGTCCCGCCTTGGGACACCTGCATCTGACGACTCAGGCGATTCGCGAGATCACGGAGATCTTCCGGGCGCTCGGGTTCGTCAGGGTCAAATATCCTGAGGTCGAATGGGACTGGTATGCTTTCGAGGCTCTCAACATGCCGCCGGACCATCCGGCCCGCGACGAGTGGGAGACCTTTTTCATCGACGCTCCCGAGGACGAACGTTTGGGCAGGATGGTCCTGACGCCCCATACCACTTCCGGCGACGTGCGGGAGATGGAGAAGAAGCGGCTGCCGATCCGCATGATGAACATATCCAAGACCTACCGGCGGCAGATCGACGTGTCTCACGTACCCATGTTCCACCAATTCGAGGGTCTGTTGGTCGACCGCGACGTCTCCGTCACCCATCTCAAGGGAGTATTGGACCATTTTGCCAGGTCGTTCTTCGGTCCGGACCGTAAGACCCGGCTCCGGCCGTTCCATTTCCGTTTCACTGAACCGAGTTTCGAGGTCGATATCACCTGCGGTATCTGTCACGGGACCGGAGAGATCGAATCCGGCGGGAAATGCCGTCTCTGTAAGGAGGGCTGGTTGGAACTGGGGGGGGCGGGCATGCTGCATCCCAACGTCCTCAAGGCGGGCAATATCGATCCTGAGGAATGGAGCGCTTTGGCCTTCGGTTGGGGCGTGGAGCGGACGATGATGATGCGGTCCGGCATCAGCATCGATGACATCCGCCTGCTTTACAAGAGCGATCTGCGTTTCCTGCATCAGTTCTGATCCGGCCGCCCGTTCGTATGAATATCCTCGCGTCATACAACTGGATCAAGGAATACGTCACCACCCGCGTCAGGGCCGACGAGTTCGCCCGGCGTCTGGCACTTTCCGGCCCTTCGGTGGAACGGGCCTATCCCCAGGCCGGACCGTACGAGAAGATGGTGGTCGGTCGGGTGACGGGACTCAAGGACCACCCCAATGCCGACCGGCTGAGGATCGCCCTGACCGATATCGGCCAGAAGCGTCCGGCAGAGATCGTCTGCGGAGGCTCGAATCTTGAAGCGGGCATGAAGGTGGTGGTGGCCCTGCCTGGCGCCCGGGTCATCTGGCACGGCGAGGGCGACCCGACGGTCCTGGAGGCGGCCGAGATCAGGGGCGTCAAGAGCGCCGGCATGATCTGCGCCGCCGCCGAAATCGGTCTGGCCGATGCCTTTCCGCACGCCGACCGTGAGATCATGGACATCAGTTGGTGTAAGGCCCGTCCGGGGACCGCGTTGGCCAAGGCCCTGGATCTCGACGATACGGTCTTCGATATCGAGGTGACGACCAACCGGCCGGACGCCTTCTGTATCGTCGGCCTGGCCCGTGAGGCGGCGGCGATACTGGGCGGCAAGTTCTCCTGGAAGGAGCCGGTGCTCCCTTCCTTGCCGAAGACGGCCAAACCCCTCGACCTCACCGTCAGGAATCAGGCGACCAGACTGTGCACCCGCTATCAGGCCGTGGTAGTCGATGGTGTCACGGTCGGTCCGTCCCCCTGGTGGCTGAAGAACCGGTTGCGGATGTCCGGGATCCGACCGATCAACAACATCGTCGACATCACCAATTACGTGATGTTGGAGTACGGTCAGCCGATGCACGCGTTCGATTACGCCCAATTGGCGAACCGGACCATCGTGGTCCGGCGGGCTCAGGACGGGGAAGGCCTGGTCACTTTGGACGGCACGGAACGGACCCTGACTTCGTCGGACCTGGTGATCGCCGATGCGGAGCGGCCCATCGCCGTGGCCGGGGTGATGGGGGGCGAGGCCACCGGGGTGACCCAGGAGACCAAGACGATCGTCTTCGAAGCGGCGACGTTCGGTCCCGTGTCAGTGCGTCGGACCAGCCGGAGCCTCAGTCTGCAGACCGATTCATCGCTGCGTTTCGAGAAGGGCTTGCCGGAGGAGCTGACCCAGCCGGCCCTGGCCCGGGCCGTGGAGCTCTGCGAGCGGATATCCTGCGGCAAGGTGATGAGTCCGGCGCATGATTCTTGGCCGGCGCCGCGCAAGAGGACCAGATATTCTTTCCATCCGCAGAAGGCCGAGCGCCTGATCGGCATAAGGATGACACAGCGGCGCATGATCTCCATATTGAAATCCCTCGGCTTTCAGGTCTCCTCACGTCTCGGTTCCCGCAAACAGCCGCGTTATGAGGTGACCGTACCTTACTGGCGGGACCGTGACGTCGAGGGTGAGCGTGATCTGGCCGAAGAGATCGCCCGTATCCACGGATACCACAATCTGCCTTCGGTCCTGCCGTCCGGCGAGCTGCCGGCAGTGGCGGCCGATCCGGCGTTCGCCGCGGAGACCAGGATGAAGGACGTGATCATGGCGGCCGGTCACACCGAGCTCCTCAATTATTCGTTCGTCTCCCGGACGACGTTGGAGTGGTGTGGTTTCGATCCGGCCGGGACCGCGCGGGTGGCCAACCCGTTATCCATGGATTTCGAATATATGAGACCGAGCCTGGTGCCGGGAGCGTTGTTGACGGTCGTCGAGAACCAGGGGGAATTCCCGGAAGGCCGGCTTTTTGAGGTGAGTGGTGTCTATCTGAAGCGGTCGGGTAGCGAACTGCCCGACGAACGGATGAGGGTCATGGCCCTGGAGTATTCTCCGCATGACGACAGACAGGCGTTCCGGAGACTGAAGGGCCTGGTGCAGGCGCTCTATCCGGATGCCGGTGAGGGTGTCCTGGAGTTCCGCCGTCCCGAGGGTCCGCCAGCGATGTGGCACCCCGGCCGGACGGTCGAAGTGAGCCTGTTCGGGGAAAGGTTAGGTCTTCTCGGTGAGATGCATCCGGCCGTCGCTTCCCGTTTCGGTATCGACGGTCGGGTGACCGCCTTTGAGCTGGATCTGGCGGACGGATTGAAGGCGGACCGTTCCGCCAAGAGTTTCCGGCCGTTGCCTCAATATCCCCCGGTCCGCAGAGACATCGCTTTCGTGGTCGATGAGGGCAGTGAATATGCCGATCTGGAACGGCTGATCCGCGACGCCTCGACCCTGCTGGAGCGGGTTGAACTTTTCGACATCTATCGTGGGGCCGGGGTGGAGGCCGGACGGAAGAGCCTGGCGGTCCATCTGACCTTCCTGCACCCCGACCGGACACTCACTGCGGAGGAGGTCGAAGGTGAGATGACCCGGATAAGCAGCGCGATCGAACAGGGGGCGGGGGCGACTATCCGGGCCTGAAACCGCGGATTGGCGTACCTCGGCCAGCTTCTGTTATAATAGGATCGTAATCAAAGCAAGCATCGATACGGCCTATGTTCATCGAGACCAGTAAAGACCTGTTATTCATCGTCCTGGCTTTCTGTGTGCTCTGGCTGACGGTCTTTCTGCTGTGGCTCCTCTATTACGTCATCTCGATCGTCCGTGACGCCGAGGCGCTGGTCCGTCAGGCCCGTAACGCCGTGCAGAAGATAGACGAATTGGCCCACGCGGCTCACGAGAAGATGGAACGTTCGGCCGCCTCCTTCACCCTGATCGCCCAGGCGGTCAAGGAACTGATAGCTTGGGGTATCCAGGAGAGGACCAAGGTCAAGGAGAGGAAGCGCAAGAGCACGACACGGAAGAAGTCCTGAAATCCCAACTGCAGCAATCAGCGCGGCCGATCAGGCCGCGTTTCGGTCAGGCGGTCCGGGCGGACGACATCCTTTGACGTCGGTCGGACCGACCGGTATTCTAGTGGCGGAAACCGACATGACACTATGGATGACATCGAATGCGAGGTCAGGAGTTTCATCAGCGAAGGAAGATATCGTGAATTGATATCTTTCTTCAATGAGAATGCCGAGGGTCGCGGCGAGGATGAACAGGTGACCTATTATTACGACACGGCCCAGGATCTCCGCATCCAACTCAATCGCAGCGGCTCCAAGATCTGGTTGAAGGAGGGTCGGCTGCATGACCGGAGCCGGAAGGAGATAGAGGTCCCTTGCCGACGTGACGATTTCGGCAAGCTGCAGGAGCTGTTCACCGCTCTCGGTCACGAGGTCGAGATCAAGTGGTATCGGAAGCGGCGCAACTATCGGTGGCAGGGCATCGATGTGGCCCTGGATCACACCCGGGGGTACGGATACATCATAGAGCTGGAGAGGAAGAGTTCGGCGACGCAGGCTTCAGGTACCGTGGCTGACCTGGAGCGTCGTTTGAGGGACTTGGGTATCGAGCCGACGCCGCGAGAGGAGTTCACCAGACGCTATGAGGAATACCGGAGGGAATGGCGGAGACTGGTCGGTGATGAGGGACCGACGGTGATGGCGGGTCCAGGTCGCCGCCCGGGACCGTTTCCGATTGACACCGACCGGCAGGTGCAGTAAGGTCGTTGACCACCGGTTCCTTTCCGAAAACGGAGGTGACAGGATGGGTCAAAGAAAGAGGGTCTTATTGACTCCCGGCCGGGGTCGGGAACGGGGATTCTTCAGGATCACCGATCCTGACGCCGAATGGTTGGGCGGAGTCTGTGCCGGACTGGCCTATTGGATCGGCTGTCCGACCTGGATCGTCAGGCTGGTCTGGTTCCTGGTCGCCTGGTTCTACGGTGCCGGCCTCCTGGTCTATCTGCTGCTATGGCTCTTCGTGCCGGCCAAGGATTCTGTACCGCCCGATTATGTCCGACGGACAGGCGGGTGAGGACCTAGCAGGCCCCGGTTCAGGGGCTTTTTTCTTGCCGGAGGCCGCCCTTTTCGGAACCGCCGAAAACCGTTAAACTCGCCATAGGCCAAGGGCGACCCGTCCGGTCCGGAAGGGCGTCCGGCAGACAAGCATGAGCACATCATTCGTCCATCTCCACGTCCACAGCCACTATTCGCTGCTTCGGGCGCTGCCCAAGGTCAAGGACCTGGTCAGGCGCGCGAAGGAATTGGACATGCCCGCGGTGGCCCTGACCGATTACGGCGCCATGTACGGCGCCATAGAGTTCTATAAGGCTTGCGAGAAGGAAGGCATCAAGCCGATCATCGGTCAATGCGCCTATCTGGCGGTGGAAAGGTTGACCGACAAACGGCCGCGCATCGATGACAAACAATCGCAGATCGTGCTGTTGGCCGAGACCACCGAGGGCTACCGCAACCTGCTCAAGTTGGCGACCATCGCCCATCTGGACGGGTTCTATTACCGTCCGCGCATCGATAAGGCCGTACTGCGCGAACACTCCCGCGGTCTCATCGGCCTCTCCGGAGGGCTGAAGGGCGAGATAAACAAGGCGTTGAAGGTCGATGATTGGGACAAGGCTCGGGCCCTGGTCCGGGAATATGTCGACATCTTCGGCGAGGGTAATTTCTATCTGGAACTGCAGGACCATCCGGAACTTGACGAACAGCAGGCGAGGAACCGGGACCTGATACGCCTGGCTGATGAGACCGGCGTGCCCCTGGTGGCCACGAAAGACGTGCATTATCTGGACTCCGAAGATGCCGAAGCGCAGGATATCCTGTTATGCATCGGTGAGGGCAAGACGGTCAATCAGGAACACCGCAGCAGCATGACCGATGCCGATTATTCCTTCTGCGACGGCACACACATGGCCGAGGCCTTCGCCCATTGTCCGGAGGCGGTCGAGAATACGCTGCGCATCGCCGAGCGTTGTCAGGTCGATCTGGAGCTGGGCAAGTGGAATTTCGCCGATATCGCCATCCCCGAAGGCGAGACCTATGAGACGCAGCTGCAGCGCCTGGTCTATGAACATCAACGGCAAGGGTTACGCGCCTTACTTCCTGATCGTCTCCGATTACGTCAGATGGGCCAAGAGCCGGGGAATCATGGTGACCACCCGGGGCTCGGCGGCCGGTTCGTTGGTCTCGTACGCCATCGATATCGTCTCGGTCAATCCGCTCACCTATAAGCTGCCCTTCGAACGTTTCCTGAACCCGTTCCGTCCGTCGCCACCGGATATCGACACGGATTTCGAGGATTCCCGTCGGGATGAGGTGATCGCCTATGTCACGGAGAAGTACGGCAAGGACAAGGTGGCCCAGATCGGCACCTTCGGCACCATGGCCGCCCGGGGCGCCGTGCGTGACGTCGGTCGGGTACTCGACCTGCCTTATGCCTTCTGCGACAAGGTGGCCAAACTCATACCCTTCGGCAGTCAGGGTTTTCCCATGACCATCGAGCGGGCCATCGAGACGACCGCGGAACTGAGGGAGATGATGGAGGAGGACCCGCGGGTGCGCCGTCTGCTCGAGCTGGCCCGGAAGGTCGAGGGCTGCGCCCGCCACGTGTCCGTCCACGCCGCCGGGGTCGTCATAGCGCCCCGGCCGCTCACCGAATATACGGCGCTGCAGCGCGAGGCCGGCGGGGACAAGCTGATCACGCAGTACGACATGCGTTCGGTGGAGGACGCCGGCGTCCTGAAGATGGATTTCCTAGGTATCCGCAACCTCTCCATCCTCGGTCTGGCCGTGAAGACGGTCCGGGAGACCAAGGGCGTGGAGATAGACGTCCAGGACATACCCCTGGACGATGCGGCCACGTTCCGGCTGTTGGCCGGCGGCGACACGACCGGACTGTTCCAGCTGGGCGGTTCCGGCATGACCCGTTACCTGACGGGACTCAAACCGACCAACATCTTCGACATCATGTCCATGGTGGCGCTGTTCCGGCCCGGACCGATGGAATCGATCCCTGAGTTCATCCGGCGCAAACACAATCCGGAACTCATCACCTATCTGGACCCCCGCCTCAAGGACATCCTGCAGATGTCCTATGGGATCATCACTTTCCAGGATGACGTCCTGCTCATCGCCATCAACCTGGCCGGATACGACTGGATGGAGGCGGACAAGCTGCGGAAAGCGATGGGTAAGAAGATCCCGGCGGAGATGGCCCGCCAGAAGGACAAGTTCCTGACGGGCTGCCGGAAACATGGCGGCCTGGCCGAAGCCCAGGCCAACGAACTCTGGCGGCTGATCGAACCCTTCGCCGCCTACGGTTTCAACAAGGCCCACGCCTCGTCCTACGCCATGGTCGCCTACCAGACCGCCTATCTCAAGGCCAATTATCCGGCGGAGTTCATGACCGCGGTCCTCACCGCCGAATCAGGTGACGCCGAGACCGTCGCTCAAGTGGTGGACGAATGCCGCAAGATGGGCATCGAGGTGCTGCCTCCGGACATCAACTCATCCCGGGCCAACTTCACCTACCTCGACGACCATAGGATCCGTTTCGGCCTGCTGGCCATCAAGAACCTCGGCGCCGGCATCATCGATTCCATCATCGCCGAACGGGAGGAGCGGGGACCTTTCAAGAGTATCTCTGATCTGGCTTCGCGCATCGATTCGAAGGATTTCAACAAGAAATCGTTGGAGGCGCTCATCAAATCCGGGGCCCTGGATTCCTTGGGGGAACGCCACCGTCTGCTGGCCAGCATGAACGAGATACTGATTTACCACCGCAACGCCCTGCGTGACCTCTCATCCGGTCAGTCGTCCCTGTTTCAGGCCTCACCGCTGCTGGCGGGCAAGGCGGACATCTGCCTACGGGAGGTGCCTCCGGCCACCAAACGCGAGAAGCTGGCCTGGGAGAGGGAGCTGCTCGGTCTTTACGTCTCCGAGCATCCCTTCCGGGAATACGAGGATTTCTTCAACGGATCGCTCACGCCCATAGCCCGACTGGAGCGCGATCCGGCCGGTCGACGGCTGGTCTGCCTCGGCGGCATCGTGATGGACCTTCGTGAGATAATGACCAAGAAGAACGAACCGATGGCCTTCGTCCGGCTGGAGGACAGCAGCGGGGATATCGAGGTCGTGGTCTTCCCGTCCACCTATAAAGATACGCACCACTGCTGGCGTAAGGATGTCCCGCTATTGGTCGAGGGCCGCTTCTCGGAAAAGGGCGACGATGAGATGAAGATACTCTGCGAGACGGCCCGCCTCTTGGATTCGGATAATCTCGACGACGTCCGCCGCAAGCTGGAGCGCAGCGGGCAGGCCGATGGCCGCCAGCCCGCGGGGCCGGCTCCGGAAGCCCTACCCTCTTCCATGGATGAACGGGTATGCATCGCCGTGCCGCCGACCATGCCGCCGCTGTTCGCCGAGGAACTCAAGCGTGTCCTGGCGGCGTATCCCGGAAACCGGCGCGTCTATCTCGTCTTTGACGACCAGGGCCGGCAGAAGAGGATAGAGACCAGTTTCTCCATCGCCTTCTCCCGGGACGTCATCGACGCCATCGAGAGACTGGTGGGTCGCGGTGCCGTATTGTCCTGAAACCGGCCTTCGGGCGTGTTGTGGTCCGGGCCGTCAGGATGCTATATTTAGGTCATGCAGTCGGTCACCAACAATCCGCGACCTGACGCGAACGGGCATTCCGTCTCCGCCTATCGGCGCATCGCGACGGTTTTTTTGTTGCTGACGGCGGTAGTCGTCGGATTCGTCATCTACATCGTCTTCCTGCGGGCCAGCGTCGTGGTCCTGTCGGCCCAGGAGGAGGTCATCTCCGACTCGGTGATCGACGTGGCCCGTGAGCCCCTGCAGGACGAGGTCAAGGGCGACGTGATCGAGATCACCGAGAAGGTCTCCCAGACCTTCCCGTCGACCTCCTTGGTCACGGTCGACGTCCCTACTGAGGGTCGGGTGCGCATCTCGAGCCGGCTGTTCCGACCCCAGACCCTCGTGGCCAGCACCAGGCTGCTGACGCCGGAAGGGGTGCTGTTCCGCACCAGAAGGACCGTAGTCGTGCCAGCTTTCGGCGAGACTGAAGTGGAAGTCTTCTCCGACGAGCCGGGGGTATCGGGCGGCGTCGGCAGCACCACCTTCACCATCCCCGGACTGAATCCTGAGACGAGGAAGTTCTTCGAGGTCGAGACGGTGGAGCCGATCGCCGGAGGCATCAGGGATGTCCGCATGATAACCGCGGAGGACGTCAGCGGGGCAGTGACGGTACTGACCGACCGGCTCAAGGCCGAGCTGATGACACGGTTGACCGAAGAGGCCGATCTGGAGGGTCTCGGCGATCCGGGAAAGCTGTTCGTCTTCGATCTGGAGCAACAATACACCGATGAGCCGGTCGGTTCGGAAGCGGAAGAGTTCACCCTGACCCTAGTCTTGCGCGCCACCGGCGTCTTCTACGACGAATCGGTCCTGCGTCAGCGCGTCGCCGCCGGTTTGCGCGGCCTCATCCCGTATGACCGCCAGCTGGTGGGGATGGAAGAGGATACCCTGGAGATATCGGTCGAGAAGCGGGACGTGAACGGTCGGCGGGCTCACTTGCGGGTCAAGGCTGCCGGTCTGTCGATACTCTCCTTCGACGCTCCGGCGCTCAATCCGGAGAAACTGACCGGAGTATCGGTGGAGGCGGCGCAGGCCTATCTGGAGAGCGTTTCCGGGGTCTCTTCGGCCTCGATCCGCCTCCGGCCGTTCTGGACCAAACGGATGCCCAACATCGCCGATCATATCGAGGTCGAGGTGCGCTGACCGGGGCCGATCCGGGTGACCGCCGCCGAGAGGGCGGCTTTTTGATATGCCCACGACTCTTGCCTTCAGATATCGTCGGGAGTATCCTAAATTTCGTCAGATATCATCGGAATACAGCCATCTATGGCAGAGAAAAAAGCCATCAAGAAGGTCCCGGTCGAAGTGAGGCGCCATTCGGCGGCGCATATCATGGCCGCGGCCGTCATGGAACTCTTTCCGGAGGCCAAGCTCGGGATCGGTCCGGCCATCGAACACGGTTTCTATTATGACATCGACCTGCCCCGGACCCTGACCCCCGAGGACCTGAAGAGGATCGAGAAACGGATGAGGAAGATAGCGTCCCGTGGCGAGCCGTTCCGGCACCAGGAGATGCCTCTGGACGAGGCAGTCGCCTTCTTCCGTGAACGTCATCAGGACTACAAGGTGGAACTCCTGGAGATCCTGAAGCGTCAGGGCACCACCAGCGTCAAGGAAGAGGAGAGCCAGGACATCGATCTGGAGAGCCCGGATCGGGTCTCGCTCTATTGGACCGGCAAGTTCGTCGACCTCTGTCGCGGGCCCCATGTGGAGTCAGCCAGGGATATCGGCGCCTTCACCCTGAGGTCGGTCGCCGGCGCCTATTGGCGAGGTGACGAGAAGAACAAGATGCTGCAGCGGATCTACGGCCTGGCTTTCGGTACGGAAGAGGAGTTGGCGGCTCATCTGCAGATGTTGGAAGAGGCGGAGAGGCGGGACCACCGCAAACTGGGCGCCCAGTTGGAGCTCTTCACCTTCTCGCCGCTGGTCGGGCCGGGCCTGCCCATGTTCACGACCCGCGGGACGATCATGCGTCGGGAGATCGAGTCCTTCGTCATGTCGCTCCAGGAGCCGTATGGCTACGAGCGGGTGACGATACCGCATATCGCCAAGACCGACCTCTACGCCACTTCCGGACACCTGGAAAAGTTCGAGGACGACATCTTCTATGTGCACAGCAAGAAGACCGACGACCGCTTCGTGCTCAAGCCGATGAACTGCCCGCATCATACGCAGATATACGCCTCCTTGCCGCGCAGCTACCGGGACCTGCCCATCAGGATGGCCGAAGTCACGGCGGTCTACCGCGACGAGAATACCGGACAGCTGCAGGGTCTTTCCCGCGTCCGGACCATCACCCAAGACGACGCTCACGTGTTCTGCACCATGGAGCAGGTCGAGGATGAGACCCTGTTCATCTATAAGGTCATCACCAAGTTCTACGCGGCTTTCAGGATGCCGTTGCGCATACGCCTTTCGACCCATGATCCCCGGAACATGAAGGCCTTCCTGGGCTCGGCTGAGGTCTGGGAGAGGGCGGAAGGCGTGCTGGCCGGATTGCTTAAGCGGTTAGGGCAGGAATTCGAGGTCGGCGTAGGCGAGGCCGCCTTCTACGGGCCCAAGATAGATTTCATCGCCCGGGACGCGATCGGACGTGATTGGCAGCTGGCCACCATCCAGCTCGATTTCAACCTGCCCGAGAGGTTCAGTCTGGAATATGTCGGTCAGGACGGCGAGAAGCATCGGCCGGTGATGATCCATCGGGCCGTCCTCGGTTCAGTCGAGCGGTTCCTTGGCGTGCTCATCGAACATTATGCCGGTGCCTTTCCGGTTTGGCTCTCTCCGGTGCAGGTGCAGGTCATTCCCGTGGGTAAGGACCATTGGAAGACGGCCCGGAAGCTCCGGAAGCTGCTGCTCGACGAGGGGGTCCGTGTCGGTTATGACGAGTTGCGCGAGACGGTCGGCTACAAGATACGCAAGGCCGAGAAATTGAAGGTGCCTTACATGCTGGTGATTGGCGAGAAGGAGAAGTCGCTCAGGACGGTCAACGTCAGGATCCGCGGCAAGAAGCAGGAAAAAAGGATGACCATCAAGGCCTTCGTCGCTGAAGTCCGGAAACGCATCGACAAGAGATCGGCGGCCCTGTGAGCGCTGCCGCGGCAGCGTATTCCGGTCGCCCCTGAGGGAGCGGTAACCCGTCGAAACCCAAACCCCGCCGGATAGGCGGGGTTTATGGTATGTCCGGTCGTCAGATACGGACCTTCAGAAGGTCGTGGACAGGGGTCCTTTGGGCACTTTAGGCTGTTTACGGACCCGAGCTGAGGCGCGGGCCAGCTTCTCGGCGCGTTTCTGCTGGAAGGCTGCATACCCTTTGGGATTCTCCAGCGACCACCGCAAGGTACCGCTCTCATTGGCGTAGAAGGTCGCGTCTTCGATATGCTTGTGGTATTCTCGCATCATGTTGCGGAAGGTCGGACTGAATAACGACTTCAGGGAAGCCTTAGCCTGTTCCAGGCGCGACAGGGCCAGCTTGTTCATGTCCACGCCATAGACTTCCTTGATCGTCTGGCTGATGGCGTCAGCCGCACCTAATGAGGCCTCTTTCTGGTCGTCGAGATCCTTGGCTTCGGCGCGGGCCAGCTCCAGCCTTTCTGCGGAGATCTCATTCTTTTCGATCGTCTTGGATATCTCTTCCTTTGTCGGCGTCGTCTCCGGTGCGGGCGGCGGGGCCTCCTTGATCACCTTCTTCTCCGGCAGCGGCGGTATCGGGACCTCCTTCTTTTCACCCACGAATTTCAGGGCCTCGTCAACCTCCTGCTCGGTGAGATCCTCGAAGATGTTCGGATCCTGGAAAGCGTCTTCGACGCGCTGCTCCAGCTCCTCGACCGAGACGTCCTTCCAGGCATCGGGCGCCCGCTTCGTCTGTACCCAGCGTTTCTGCAGGACAGACATCTTCTGCCGGTTGGCGGCGATCTTGTCGTTCAGGCTCTGCAGGTCCTTCATCATCTCATTCGCTCCCCGGCCGCCCGGTTCCAACGTGAGGAATTTAGAACTCAGCTCCGCCAGCTGTCCGGTCAGCTCCGCGGCATCGCGTTGCAGACTGTCCATTTCGGCGAAGAACTCGAATTCCTCGACGGTCTCCGGCGTCGCTTCCTGGAGGGTCTCCGGTTCTACCTCGACTTCGCCGACGATATCCTCGTCGCTTACCTCCAGTACCTCGCCCTCCGTCTCGCTTTCCGGAGGCGGTTGCATGGCTTCGGGATTGAATTTAGGCGCACCTTCCATAGGTTTATCCGATTAGTTGATCTATCTGTCCAAGATAGCATTTTTTCGCCTTTTTGTCAATTTTTTTCACCAAATTAAGCAAAAAAGCCGCTCAAGAGCGGCTCAGCATTTGACAGTTCAGTGGCCTTTCCAGCCCCGATCCGTCACGTACTACGAGTGTCGAATCGTGGGGCAGGGATGAGATCGGCGGATCGGACCGTTGGAGAGGCCCGATGATCAGGATCAGCTGATCCGGCCTCCGGTCGGTGACGTCCTCTACAGGGCCTCGCCACCAACCGGATGCGTCCTTGACGTAACAGGTCAGCGACCGGATCCAGTCCTCGAAAGGCCGGCCCCGGAAGCGCGCCCTGACGTAAAGGCGTCGGTTGATCCGCTTGGCGATCTCAGCCTGTACGATTCGATCCATCAACGACCGCCCATAGGGGCGGTAGGACAGCAGATCGAATACGTCACCAGACTGTCTTTCGGCCACTTCACTATCTCCAATCGGGTCTTAAGGAACGCAAGTACGACGGGTCATCATAGCGTTTGGCGGGGCGGTTGTCAATACTGGCGGCATCGGAAGATTGACAGCGGCCGTGAGCGGTGCTATTTTAAGCCGAAACTCGACCAGTTATGCGTCCGAGGACCTATCACCTCATCACCTATGGTTGCCAGATGAACCGCTCGGATTCCGAGCGGATCCGGGCTTTGCTTGATTCTGTCGGTCTTGCGGAGGTGGAGGAGCCTGAAGAGGCCGGCCTGATCGTCTTCAACACCTGTTCGGTGCGGCAGACGGCCGAGGATCGGGTCTTCGGCAAGTTGCGGGATTTCGAGGGGTTGAAGCGGGACGGCCGGTCTCCGATCGTCGCCGTGACCGGGTGCCTGCCGGGACGCGATCAGGACCGGAAGATCAGGTCCAAGATGCCGTCGGTCGATCTCTATTTCCCGATACGTGACCTGCCCCAGCTGCCGCGCTGGCTCGCGGAAGTCGACCTGTCTTTGACCTCGGCAGCCGAGACCCCCGATGATTATCTAGATATACGCCCTGGGGACTTCCGTTCCCGATCCGCCTTCGTGCCCATCCAGACCGGTTGTGACAAATACTGTACCTATTGTGTGGTCCCGTATGCGCGGGGTCGCGAACGGCACAGGCCGGTTTCGGCCGTGCTGGACGAGATCCGCGGCCGGACGGCGGCGGGTGCCGTCGAGATCACGCTGCTCGGCCAGTCGGTGAACGGCTTCCGGGCTGACGATCGTAGCGCCTTCTCCCGGGAGAATCCGTATACGGACGACTTTGCGGCTCTCCTCTGGGAGGTGAACCGGATACCGGGCGTGGAGCGGCTCCATTTCACGGCGGCACATCCGCTGCACATGAGCGACGAGGTAATCGATGCCCTGGCCCTGCCCAAGCACGTGAATTACCTCCATCTGCCGGTGCAGTCGGGCAGCGATGAGGTTCTGCGTCGCATGAACCGGCGGTATACCGCCGGGCAGTATCTGGAGGTGATCCGTAAGGTGCGGGACCGTCGTCCGGGTATCGCCCTCGGCACTGACATCATCGTCGGGTTCTGCGGCGAGACGGAGAGGCAGTTCCAGGAAACGGTGGAGCTGTATCGGGAGGCCGATTTCGATATCTCATATACCGCCATGTACAGTCCGCGGTCCGGCACCGCGGCCCGGAAGTTCCTGGAAGACGACGTGCCGAGGGAGGAGAAGCGGCGTCGTTGGCGGGAGTTGCAGCGACTGATGGAGGTCAACACCCTGCGTAAGAACCGCAGTTATCTGGGCCAGGTCGTGCAGGTTCTGGTCGACAGTCATGCCGCCGGCCAACTTTCCGGCAATTCCCGGGAGATGAAACGGGTCCGTCTTCCGGGTAAACCGGACCGGATCGGCGAGACCATGGACGTCAGGATCGAATCGGTTCAGGAATGGCAGCTTATCGGTCAGACCGCGGAGGGTTCGGCGGTCCCGAAGGAAACCTATGGTCAAGAGAAGGCTACAGCGGCCTAAGCTCGTAGTGATAACCGGTCCGACCGCCGCAGGCAAGACTTCGCTCAGCCTGCGGATAGCCAAGAGGTTCGGCGGTGAGGTGGTATCGGCGGATTCGCGGCAGCTCTACAGGGGGACAGAGATCGGTTCGGATATCATCCCGGGGAAATGGGTCGGTCGGGGCCGGGCCAGGCATTATGTCGCTGAAGGCATATCCCATCACCTGACCGCCTTTTTGGAGCCTGACGAGCCGATCACCTTAGCCGAGTATCGGGAGATGGCGTTGCGGAAGATCGACGAGATCATCGGCCGGGGACGGCTACCGATCGTAGTCGGAGGCACCGGTCTCTATATCAGGGCGATCGTCGATAACTTAAGGATTCCGGAGGTACCTCCGGATCGGGCGATGCGCCGGAAACTCGGTAGGAAGACCACACCGCAGCTCTTCGCTAGGCTCAAGCGGCGGGATCCCGCCTATGCCGCCCGGATCTCCCCGAACAATCGGAGGTATCTAATCCGGGCCTTGGAGGTCATCGAAGCCACCGGTAAACCGTTTTCGAAGCTTCAGGGGAAGGGTCGGGCGCATTATGACGTACTTCAGCTGGGCGTTACCCGACCCAGGGAGGAGCTTTACGGACGTATCGAGTCTCGGGTGGATGAGCAGATAGAGGAGGGGCTGGTGAAAGAGGCCCGCAGGTTGTCCAAGAGGTTCGGTTGGGATATCCCGCCCATGACAGCCTTGGGTCATCGGCAATTGAAAGGATATCTGGAGGGTCAGATCACGCTGGAGGAGGCCATCAGGCTTATCAAGAGGGACACGCGACGGTATGCCAAGCGGCAATTGACTTGGTTCAGGCGAGACAGGCGTATCAGATGGGTGTCTGGCGTACAGGAAGCCGAGAGTCTGGTCAGACGATTTTTAAAAAATAGCTAAAATAAGGTAAAAAATAAGGCTTTCGGATTCTGATGGGTTAAGATATGCAGGGGGCATTGCAGAAAAAATAGCCTTATCGAGGCTATTTTGCTATACTGTGGATAAGATAATCTTAATTCAACTCATATGGCGGAAGAAGTCATCGGCTATTGCGTAAAGTGCAAAGCCAAGCGGGAGATGAAAGATGCGGCCGAGGTTGAAATGCCCGCCAAGGGCGGCGGCACCAGGCCGGCCCTTAAGGGCACGTGCGCTTCCTGTGGCACGGGCATGTTCAAGATCCTGCCGTCGAAGAAATAAGCTTTCTCCAGACGACAGAAGCAAAGACCTCCGTATCACACGGAGGTCTTTGGCATATGAACGGTCCTGTCCGCTCTCTCCGTTGAGTTCATCCGTTATCCAGCGCTTCGGTGAGCCGGATCCTGACATCTTCCGGGTCGGCCTTACCCTTGGTGGCTTTCATCGTCTGGCCGATCAGGAACTGAAGGGCGTTCTCCTTGCCTTGACGCCAATCGTTCACTGCCTTATCGTTGGCCGCGATCACGTTGGCGATGATGGCCCGCAGACCGTCGTCATCGTCCAGGCGACCCAGGTTCTTCTCTTTCATGATTATCGAGGGATCGGCTCCGGTATCGACCATCTCTTCAAGCAGCGTCAAGGCGCTGGGGCCGGTCACTTGACCGGTGTGTATCAGGCTGAGCAGTTCGGCGAAGTTCTCGGGGGTCATTTCGGTACCGTCCAGGCCTATTTTCCGTTCCGACAGGACTCCACGCAGCTTGGTCAGGAGCCAGCCGCTGACCAGCCGGACCCTCCTTTCCGGAGTAAGCGGTTCAGGTCCGTCGGCCTTACTGCTGGATATCCACTCGTCGAGTTCCGACATCACGCGTTCGGCGAACTCCGACATCTCCTTGGCGTCACAAAGCGTCCTGGCGTCCGCCGGAGTGAAGCCGTATTCACGCATGAACCGTCGCCTCCGCTCATCCGGCAGTTCCGGCAAGGGCCGGTCCAGTAGACCTTCGATATCGTGTAGGTTCAGCGGCGGCAGGTCCGGCTCGGGAAAATAGCGGTAGTCGAAGGCCTCCTCCTTGGTGCGTTGTTCGACGGTCAGGCCGCGGGTCTCGTCCCAGCCACGGGTGGATTGGACCGTCGGCATCTTGCTGTCCAACCAGAGTCCGGTCTGCCGCTTGATCTCGTATTCCAGAGCCCGCTCCACCGCCCGGAAGGTATTCAGGTTCTTGATCTCGGTCTTGGGATTGAGCTGCTGGGCCCATCCCTCCTCCCGGGGTTCGTCGACGATCTCCCGGAGCGAGATATTGGCGTCGCAGCGCAGATGCCCCTTTTCCATATCGGCATCGGAGACCCCGAGGTACCTCATGATCAGGCGCAGTTCCTGCAGGAAGGCCTTGGCCTCGGCCGGGGACCGCAGGTCCGGTTCGGTGACGATCTCCGCCAGAGGGGTGCCGGAGCGGTTGAAGTCGACCAGACTGGAGCTCCGGTCGGCGGCATGGTGCAGTTTGGCGGCGTCCTCTTCGAGATGCAGTCGGTTGATGCGGGTGGTGACTTGCCGCGTCTCACCGCCCTTTCCCGTGATTTCCAGATTGACCTTGCCGCCGAGGGCGATGGGTAGGTCGAACTGGGATATCTGGTAACCTTTGGGGAGGTCCGGGTAGAAATAGTTCTTCCGGTCGAATTTGGAGCGGTCGGCGATGCGGCATCCTAAGGCCCGTCCGATGAGCACGCCGAATGCCAAGGCCTGCCCGTTGATCACCGGCAGGGTTCCGGGGTGTCCGAGGCAGACCGGACAGACCGTGGTGTTGGGCGGCTCGAATTCTCCGCGGTTGGAACAGCCGCAGAACATCTTTGAGGCGGTCTTGAGCTGGACATGTATCTCCAGTCCGATGACGGGTTCTAGACGCATAAGTCGTGTCTTCTCCAAAGGAAAGGGCGCGTAGGCCGCCGCGGGGACGGCGGTCGCGCCCGCCTTACCAGGATCACTGTCTCACCCGGGGGGTGATATTTCAAGCAGGGAACTCAGCGGCGCTTGCGCAGGTCGAACCAGAGTATCAGATCGGCGGCGACCATCAGGGGCAGCACGAAGCCGGCCACCAGTTGCGGCACCAGGCTGGTCACCAGGGAATGGATCACGGTTATCTGTTCGGGATCGGCTACGGTGCCGAAGAAGAGCCGCGGATCGCCCAGCATCGCTCCGAGGACCAGATAAAGTACGGCCCGGAAGAACAGGGCCACCAGCAGGAAGAACAGGAAAGGTATCGCTATCCGGAACATCACCGCCCACCAGCGACCCAGCGACAGCACCCGACTGTCACGCAGGGCCGCGGTACCGCGTACGTCCTCGACCACCACGAAATCCGTAGCGAACTTCAGCCAGATGATGACGGCGACCGTCAGGATCAGTCCGGCCAGCGCCCCGGCTAAGGTGGCCACACCCAGGGCGGCCGACGGTCGGGCCAGATAGGCCATGAACGGACCGAAGAACAGCAGGGACGGCAGCAACGCCAGGGCGTACTTGAGCACGGTGACCCAGACGAAAGACAGCAGCTTATGGAAGGAGGTGTAGAGCGCCTCCCTCACGTCCGGCTCCTTACGTCTGATGTCCTGTGCCGTGACCGTGATGACAGCGATGGTTATGGCGGCGAAGATCAGCCAGACCGGGATGGAGACCAGGGTGATGACCAGGAAACGGAGCATCCTGTCCGGCACCAGGGTCCTCGAGAGGATGACGACAGCCCATTGGGTCATGCTCAGGATGACCCACCAGACGACGAATTCGGCATAGATACGGAGACGCCGGCGGAAGATGTCCCAGGCCTCGATGATGATGTCCGCAGGCCCGATGATTTGCTGCATAAGAAGTGTGCGGTTAGGGCTTCCGTCTGAAGTATAACAGAAAATCCGGCACCTGATGAGGTGCCGGATGGTCGGAGCCGCAATCGGTCCGTCATCCGAGCATCGGCCGGATGATCTCCCAGACCATCTCATGGATCCTTTCCGGTGACATGAGGATACCGGAACCGTCGACACACTCGATGAGCCGGAAGCCGGGGAACAGCTCGACGAGCTCTAGATAGGTCCTTTCCGCCCGTTTGAGGTGCGTCATATCCTGTTCATGGATATCCTTGGGGCGGTCGGCCATCAGCCGGGCGTTCACCTCCGCCGGGACATGCAGGACGATGGTCAGGTCGGGCCGCGGTATGCCGAATATCCCGTGTTCCAGCTCGTCGTTCCATTCGAAGAAGTGGCGCCTCTCTTCGGGGTCATCGATCTTGCCGCCTTGGTGACCCATGTTCGAGGATACGTAACGGTCGGCTATGACATGCCTGCCCGATTCGAGCCAGGCCCGGATGTCATGACTGGCGTCATAGCGGTCTACCGCGTAGAAGACCGAGGATGGTTTGGGTCCGACCCGGTCCGACGGGCCGTATTTTCCGGCGAGATATTCCTCCGTCGGCCCGGCGCTCTTCTTGCCGTATTGGGGGAAGGACACGGTCTCGACGGTGTATCCCTCACGACGCATCCGTGCGAGCAGCAGCTTGGTCTGGGTCTCCTTGCCTGACCCGTCCGTCCCGTCGATGACAAAGAACTTTCCTTGGTTCATATCTTCAGCTCCTATCCCGGTCCCTAAAAATTATGACGCTCCGGATACGGAGTCAAGTTTACGTTCCTTGGCCCGCTGTCGCGCTTCGGAGGCGGCGCGGCTCCAGGAGTAGTCGTCATGGTCGGTAAAACGCATGACTTCCGCCCGCCAAGGCGACCGTTCTTTGACCGCCCGGTACATCGCCTGGGCCACCTGGCGGTATGAGGGGTGGCCCTGCGGCGTGGTGCGCAGTTCTATCAGGTGATGCAAGGATCGGTCGTTGATTCCCATGACCCAGCGCACCAGCGATCCGTGCAGGGTGGCGTAGGAGGCGGCCTCCGGAAAATCCGGCGTCAGTCGGCGATAGAGGGCCATGGCGCGGTCCCGACAGGCTTCGGCCCGATCGGCGAAGCCGGCCTCTTTCAGGTCGGGGGGTAGGGAGAAGCCGAGGAGGGGGGTGAACCTCTGGCGGAGTTGCGTGGACATCCGGTGTCGCATCAGGTCTTTGTAGGTACCAAAGTCCGTCAGCAGGTCGAAGGTATAGGGATAGCCGCCTTCGAAGGCACGACCCGGACGGTCGCGGCGGGTCTGCCGTTCGCCGACATAGGTTTCGATGACCCGGCGGCGCATAATCTCATCCCAGACGCGGATCGTCCGGCGGATCTGTCGCAGCGGATGGGTCAGGTAAGGGTAGAGCATCAGCGATATCGTCAGGCAGTCCGCCTCGTCCTGGTGAGCCCG
>LJNP01000061.1 GCA_001303185.1 Parcubacteria bacterium SG8_24 | reverse complement strand
GTCAGGGTTCCGGTGTGGTCACCGATATCGAGCGCGGTTTCGTGCTGACCAACGGCCATGTGGTGATCGATCCGGCGAACGGATCGCGTGCCGAGACCTGTCAGCTGGGATTCGTCCAGGGGGTCGGGGACACCCCGGTCAGCTTCTATCAGGGTGACGTCGAGATGGCGATCTTCGATCCGGTCACCGACCTGGATTTCGCCGTCCTGAGGATCATGCATCATCTTTCCGGACCGCCCTTCGTCTTCTCCTCATACGTCAAGGTCAACGCTTTCGCCTCCGTCGAGGATGCCGTGACCGTCTTCGGTTTCCCCAGCGGTCAGACCGGACTGACGGTGACCGAAGGCAGCGTGACCGGATTCAGTCGGGGAACGGTCCTGACTGACGTACCGATCACCGCCGGCTTCTCCGGGGCGCCGGCGACGGACGGTCAACACCGCCTGATCGGACTGGCCACCCGGGTCAGGTATGTCATCGATGCGGAGAGCGGTGAGGAGGGGATCCTCGATTACGGGTTAGGGGATATCCTCTCTCTTATCAACTGGACCGATGGCGCCGGAGCCGATCATCGGACCTTCATGCATCATGACGACGACAGGCTGTTCAGTTCGTCGGAGCCGGTGATCAGGGACGAGCAGCTCGGCTGCAGCTATCTCGTCCGGACCGCTGCCTCGCCGGCCGTCTATTGCCTGCTGACCGGTGATCGCCGCCTCGTCTTCCCCGATGAGCGCACCTTTTTCTCCTGGTTTCCCGATTATTCGGAGGTCCTTTATATCAGCGACAGCGATCTGGCGCGCTACCGGCTGATCGGCGCCGTGACCTATCGGCCGGGCTCGCTCGTCAAGATAATCAGTGACCCCAAGGTCTACGTCGTGATCGACAGTTTCGGCACCCTGCGTTGGATACCTGACGAGATCAGGGCCCGGGAACTCTTCGGGGAGGGCTGGATCGGCACCGTCCACGACGTACCTGACGCCTTCTTCCCCGCCTACGAGGTTTCCCTGCCCTTGTCCGGAGGCGGGTGATAAGGAACCGGCGCGTTAGCCGGCGTCGCTGATCGCGTGGTATAATTAAGGCGTATGGGACGGGATGAGATACCCCACATAACCTGCGAGCATCTGGCGACCCTTAAGAAGGGGGAGCTGGAACACGTGGTGGTCGATCTGCGCGATCGGGTCGAGTTCGAGTCCGGACATATCCTCGGTTCGCTGAACATACCTCGGCATGAGTTAGAGAAGAACATCGACAGCCTGATTCCGGACAAGGAACTCAAAGTCGTGGTCATCGTCGGTCCGACCCATGAGAGCGCTATCGAGGACATCCATGAGAAGCTTCACGGCTTGGGATACCGGAACGTCGAGTTCCTCGCCGGAGGTTTCGACAGATGGTGCGAGATAGCCCCGCTGGAGGTGGACGAACTGGCGGAAGAGAAGACGCCCGAGGAGCTGGGATTCGTCAGCGACGGTGTCGACGAGGAGATCGACCCCCACACCGCGCAGGACGAACCGATGTTCTGATATTCCGAACTTTGTCAAAGACTCTTGACAAAATTGGCAGGATGTGGTATCGTCAAAGCGAGTGCCCGGCACCCTTTTGAGGGGCCGCGTACTCTTTTTTTGTCTGATTCTAGCTTTTTTTAGGTAATTGATGCACTTGGTCACCGATTGCCTTTAGGGTCACCCGGTGGTATAATTTAAGGCGAACCAGCTGACGTATGGCCTTGGATTACCTGTCCGAACTGCCCCTACCGCGACCCCACAAGCACGAAACCCGCCGGTTCCCGGAGGGCTTCCTTTGGGGCGCCGCCACGTCGTCCTATCAGGTCGAAGGGGGCAATGACAACAGCGATTGGCATGATTGGGACCGGATTGAGGGCCACACGACGGACGGAGCCGCCGCCGGAGCGGCCTGCGACCAATACCGGCGGTACGAGGAAGATTTCGGTCTGGCCGCCTCACTGGGCCAGAATGCCCATCGCCTGTCCGTGGAATGGTCACGTATCGAGCCGCGGGAAGGGGAGTGGGACATGGATGAAGTGGTGCATTATCGCCGCGTACTGGAATCCCTGCGCCGACGGGGCATGAAGACGATGCTTACGGTCTGGCATTTCACCCTGCCTAAATGGTTCGCCGCCCGGGGCGGCTGGGAGGCTCGTGACGCGGTACGGTTGTTCGAGCGCTATACCGCGTTTTTGGCCCGCGAGCTGGGGGATCTGGTGGATTTCTGGATCACCATCAACGAACCGATGGTCTATCTGGTGCAGTCATACGGCATCGGCGTCTGGCCGCCGGGCCGGAAAGGTCCGTGGCCCGTGTTGCGGGTCTTTCGGCGTCTGGTCCGGGCCCATCGGGCGGCTTATCGGGCGCTGCATGAAGCATTGGACCGCGACGGACGCCGGGTTCAGGTCGGTATCGCCAAGAATGTCATCACCTACGTGCCGTACCGACGGCAGTCCCTGGTGGATTCCCTGTTCGTCCGGCTGCTGAACCGCCTGTTCAATCACCAGTTCTTCAGGAAGACGAAACATCATCATGATTTCATCGGCGTCAACTACTATTTCCATTACCGCATCAGGTACCTGCCGACCAAGATCTCGCAGTTCTTCTATGAGGTCCATACGGAGAACCGCGAGGTCAGCGATCTGGGATGGGAGATAAACCCTCGGGCGATCTTCAACGCCCTGATGGAGATGAACCGGTACGGGTTGCCGATCCTCATCACCGAGAACGGGATAGCCAACGCCGATGACGCCAAGCGGCCGAGGATGATCGTGGCCACGATCAAGGAGGTCTATCACGCCATCAGGGCGGGGGTCGATGTCCGCGGCTATTTCCATTGGTCGCTCATCGATAATTTCGAATGGGAGAAGGGATACACCGGACGATTCGGTCTGGTGGCGGTCGACTTCGCTACGCAGCAGCGGACGCCGCGGCGCAGCGCCTATGTCTATCAGGAGATCTGCCGGGAGAACGGCTTGCCGCACACCCTGCTCAAGTTCATCGGTCACGGCATCAGGTGGTAAAGAAGAAAAGTCCCCGGAAGGGGACTTTTAGGGGGGCGGGACGAAGCAGATCAGGTAGACATGGAAAGTCAGCAGCAGACTGAAGGCGACAGCCAGGGTGACCAGCGAGTACCAGACCCACCGGACACGTCGGGCGTAGAGCCCGAGCAGCATCGCCGACAGCATGACCAGCGACATCTTGATGAGCAGGAAGCGCTCCGGGCCCATGAGCAGCGCCGCGTGCATCAGCGGATTCGATTCTTCGGCACCGCGCTCGATCAGGGTCAACGTCGCCCAGGCGTCGAAGAGGTTGGTCACGATCAGGTAGGCGACCGTGAGGCAGATCAGCGGTACCCGGGGCCGGGAACGGCTGTCCGACGGCGGACGTCGATCTTCCATCCGATTCTCCTTTCGAAGGTGCTATCTCAGGGATATCAGGGTGAGCCCACTCCGTCAACGAGATCGTGCCCCGCCCGTCCGCCCCGCCAAACCTCAGTTTTTGGTACAATATCGAGTATATGGATATCGGCTTTCATGGCGCAGCCAGGGAGATCACCGGCTCCTGTCATCTGGTGGAGACGCGATCCACGCGCATCCTGGTGGATTGCGGTCTTTTCCAGGGCGGCGAGGATTCCTATCACCGCAATCTGGAACCGTTCCCTTTCGATCCCCGCTCCATCGATGCGGTGATCCTGACGCACGCCCATATCGACCACATCGGTCGTCTGCCTAAGCTGGTCAAGGACGGATTCACCGGCCGGGTCTTCGCGACCCACCCCACCAGGCTGCTGTCCCGCCTCATGTGGGAGGACGCGGTCAAGGTGATGGAAGATGACCGGCGGGGGTCCCGGAAGGCCCCGCTGCTCTACTCCCGCAAGGATTTCTCCCGCGCCTTCGATCTGACCCACGGCTTCGGTTACGGCACCGAAATCAGGGTCAGCGACGATTTCAGCTTCACCTTCAAGGATGCCGGACATATCTTCGGTTCGGCCTTCCTGGAGGCGGAGGTCGAAGGGGTAAGGATTGCCTTCTCCGGGGATCTCGGCAACGACCAGGTCCCTATCCTGCGCGACAGCGAAAACCTGGGGAGGGTCGAGGTAGTGGTCCTGGAATCGACTTACGGAAACCGCCGCCATGAGAGTCCGGGGGAGCGGATGCGGCGACTCGGTGAGGCGGTGCGTCAGACGGCCGGACGTCGCGGCACGTTGCTCATCCCGGCCTTTTCCCTGGAACGGACCCAGGAGATCCTCTATGAGCTGAACAGTCTGGTCGAGGGCGGCGAGGTCCCGGAGATTCCGGTCTTTCTCGACAGTCCTTTGGCTATCCGGGTGCTGCCGGTCTATCACCAGTTCCCGGAACTCTATGACCGTGAGGCCAAGGCGCTCAAGGAAGCCGGGGACGACTTTTTCCGCTTTCCCGGCCTGCGTATCACCAAGGATCCCAAGGAATCCTATGGCATCATGTCCGTCCCGCCCCCCAAGGTGATCATCGCCGGGAGCGGCATGATGCACGGTGGGCGCATCATGCGGCATCTCGCCCGGCACCTGAGCGACCCCGGTACGACCGTGCTGGTCGTCGGTTACCAGGCGGAGGGGACAACCGGCCGGGCCGTGACTGACGGGGCCGAGGCCGTCCGGATAGACCATGAGGATATTCCCGTCCGGGCCCAGGTGGAGTCGATCGGCGCCTATTCGGCGCACGCCGATCAGGACAAGCTGGTGCGGTGGGCGGGCGGCGGGTCCGGTTGGCCCGAGCGCATTTTCCTGGTCCACGGGGAAGAGCCGGCGATGGAATCGCTCGCCGGACGCCTGCGGGACGAGTGCGGTGTCCGTGTGGACATACCGGCCCTGGGCGACCGTTTCGCCATACCGTGACGGCCGTCGTCGGCTTGACCGGCTTGACCGGATCGGCCCGACGGCTTATATTACGATCTTCGGCCGCCACCATACCGGGCCAAGCGGCTCCGGCGGCGTTGCCGAAAGACAACCGAGACAGTACCCCCAGTGCCCTTATCAAGGGGTATTTTGCGCGTATTCACGGAAAGACATGGGTTTCAAGCTCGTATCGAAACAGGTGCCGAGGGGCGACCAGCCAGCCGCCATCCAAGGGCTCACTGAAGGCGTGAGGTCGGGTTTGGGCTACCAGACCCTGCTCGGGGTCACCGGTTCCGGCAAGACTTTCACCATGGCCAACGTCATCGCCGCGCTGGGCCGGCCGGCCCTGGTGATCGCCCATAACAAGACTTTGGCCGCCCAGCTCTGTAACGAGTT
>LJNP01000060.1 GCA_001303185.1 Parcubacteria bacterium SG8_24 | reverse complement strand
CTGATCATCGTCATCATGACCCTGACCTTCCTGAACCTGGTGGTGGTCAACGGGATACTGGTGGGTCTGGTCCAGGGCTCCAGCCAGGCTTACCGGACGCAGTATTCGGGAGACGTCCTCATCACCAACAAGAGCGACGAATCCTTCATCGGACGCAGCCAGAGCGTACTCAGGACGGTCAGCGGGTTCTCCGAGGTGTCGTCGGTCACGGCCCGGTACGTCAGCGGCGGCCGGATCATCGCCAACTATCGGACCAAGGTCGGGATCACGGAGCGTCCGGATATCGTGGCCGCCGAGATAGCCGGCATCGATCCTGACGATGAGGATGCGGTGACCGGATTGGCTTCCAGGGTGGTCGAGGGCGAATATCTGGACGGGACTTCGGAGCGGGAAGTGCTGATCGGCAGTCAGCTGCTGGCCAGATATACGGAGGGGTCGGTCCCCGGAGAAGAGGGGCTGCCGGACGTCGAGGTCGGCGACAGGGTTCGCGTGGCCATCGGCGACAAGACGATCGAGGTCCTGGTCCACGGAGTGGTCAAGAGTAAGATCCAGGCGGTCAACCGCCGGGTGTTCTTCATCGACCGCGAGCTGCGCAATCTCCTCGGCCGGACCGACCTGAACGTCAATGAGATAGCCATCCGGCTCCATGAGGGAGGGGATCCCTATCATGTGGTGGACAGTCTGACGGCGGCCGGGGTGGCCGAACTGGGTGATATACAGACCTGGCGAGAGGCGCAAGGCGACTTTTTCGAGGATATCGAGACGACTTTCCGTCTGCTCGGCGACGTCATCGGTACGATCGCCCTGGTCGTGGCGGCGCTGACCGTCTTCATCGTGGTGCTGATCAACGCCATCACCCGCAAGCGCTACATCGGCATCATGAAGGGTATCGGTATCTGCGGTAACGCCATCACCGCCTCTTACGTCTACCAGTCGCTGTTCTTCGCCTTGGTCGGTTCCGGAATCGGATTGTCGCTGCTCTACGGCTTCATCAAACCCTATATCGACGCCAATCCGATCGATTTTCCGTTCAGTGACGGCATCATCGTAGCGCCGGTACCGGAGGTGCTCGGTCGCGTAGTGGCCCTGTTGGTGATCACCATGCTGGCTGGATACCTGCCGGCCCGGATCATCGTCAGTCGCAACACCCTGAAGACCATCCTGGGGAGGTGAACCTATGATCGAGGCCGAAAAAATCGTCAAGACATACGGTACGGGCGCTGCGGCGTTCACGGCGCTGAAAGGGATTGACCTGCGTATCCGGGACGGTGAGTTCGTCGGCATCATGGGCCGTTCCGGTTCGGGTAAGAGCACCTTGCTCTATCAGCTCAGCCTGCTCGATTTCCCGACTTCGGGTCGGGTACTGATGGACGGTACGGATATGACCGGTCTGGGCGTCGAGACCTGCACTCAGTATCGGATCGCCAATTTCGGCTACGTCTTTCAGGATTATGCCCTGTTGCCGGACCTGACAGCGCTGGAGAACGTGGCCTTGCCGCTGCTCATGCTCAACCGGACCCGTCAGGAAGCCTACCGTCTGGCCGGAGAGGCCCTGTCGAACGTAGGTCTTCAGGAGAAGCTCCGTAACCGGCCCAACATGCTGTCTGGCGGTGAGCAGCAACGGGTGAGCATCGCCCGGGCCACCGCCGCCTGCCCCAAGGTGATTTTTGCGGATGAACCCACGGCCAGCCTCGACAGCGAGACCGCCGAAAGGGTGATGAAGGTCTTCAAGGGGTTGCATGGCCGCGGTCAGACTATCGTCATGGTCACGCATGAGGAAGAGTTCCTGCATCTGTTCGACCGCATCATCCGGCTTCAGGACGGATCGATAGCAGAATGATCATCTCTGGGAGGAGGGGCGTCGAGCGTCGCAGCCCGGCGTCATTTTCATTTACGGCCGACTTGAACCTGGGTTGGGGAAGGGCTAGGGTAATCCAAAGAGTCTCGTATGAAACCGGATATCAAGGGCCTGCATCACGATCATATCGACGGGAGTCTGGCCGTGCGTGACGTCATAGACGGACTGTACGCGCTGGCCGACCGGGAATTTCCTTTCCCTTCAGTCGGGGCCTGGCTCGATTTCTTCCGGAATCCTCGGCAGGATATCGTGCGACGTTTCGCTACGGTCACGGATGTACTGCAGACGGCGGAAGCCTTGCGGACGCTGGGATATGCCTACGGCCGCCGCCGCTCCCAGGAAGGTTTCGGATATGTGGAGGCCAAGTTCGCGCCCCAGTATCACCTGCGGTCCGGCCTGACCCTGAAGGAGGCGGCCGAGGCCATGATCGAGGGTTTACGGCAGGCCGAAAGCGAGTTCGGGATCGTCATCTTCCCGGTGATCGGCATCGGTCGGGAGGCCGATCCGGAGATGGGTGTGGAGATCGCCCGGGTGACCCTGGAATACGACGGCGAGGTCGGTTTGGATCTCGTCTGTGACGAGGCGAATCATCCGCCGGAGAAGCACTTGCCGGCCTTCCGTCTCACCTTCGGCAGCCGGGTGCGGCGCGATTGTCACGCCGGGGAGTGGGTTGCCGCCGAACCGACAGACACCTATCGGGCGAGGCTGCTGCAGAACGTCCGGACTGCGGTCCATGAACTCAAGGTGGACGGCATCGGTCATGCCATACCGTTGGCTGACGACCCGGAACTGATGCGGTATATGGCCGGCCAGGGCATCCGGGTAGCCGGCTGTCCCCTGTCCAATCTCGATTCCGGCTTGATCGAAGACGTGTCCGAGCTGCGGATCGACCGGTTGCTGGAGGCCGACATCATCTATACGTTGAATCCGGACGACGATCTCTTCCTGCCGCCACCGACCGAGGTGATCGCCAGATGCGACGATGCCTACGGTTTCACCGCAATCCAGTGTCGACAGCTCGAGGGTAACGTCTTCCGCGGCGCTTTCGACAGGCGTATCGGACCCTAAGACCGTCCGATCCGGATGTCCGGTAGACGGTCTTTTATTTTACCTTCTTGTCTGGTAAGAAGACGGCGGTACCTTAACAGGATAAAGGAGGTAAGACATGGGAGAGGTCGACACTCTCTATGCCAGGTTCATGGAGCTGCGCGCCGAGATCGCGTATCTCAACTCCGCCAACTGCGTGCTGGAATGGGACATGGAGACGTTCATGCCCGAAGCCGCGGCCGACGTCAGGGCCAAGGTCATGGCCCACCTGTCGGGTGCGGCGCATGACCGGGCCGTGTCCCCGGAGTACGGCGACGTCCTCAGCGCGCTCAAGGAGCGGTTGGACGCGGGCCGGCTGCAGGGCATCCGGGCGGCGACGGTGCGTAAGTGCTGGAAGGAGTATGAGCGCGAGAGGAAACTGCCGGGTGAGTTCGTCCGGGAGCTGGCCGACCTTTGCGCTTCATCACATCACGTCTGGGTCCGGGCCAAGGATAATTCGGACTTCGGGGCGTTTCTGCCCAATCTGCAGCGCATCGTCGAGCTTAAGCGGCAGGAGGCCGGGCTGGTGGGATTCGTCGGCTCGCCCTACGACGCCCTGCTCGACGTCTACGATCCCGGCACGACGACCGCTGACGTAGAGCGGGTCTTCCGCCCCCTGCGACTTTTCCTGAGCGATTTCATCCGGCGGGTCGTCGATTCACCGCATCAGCCCGACGCGGCGCTGGCCCGGGTCAGCGTGCCGGTGGCCACGCAGGAACTGCTCTGTCGCCGCATGGCCGAGTCGCTGGGCTTCGACTTCAAGTCAGGGAGACTGGACACGAGCGTCCATCCTTTCACTACCCGCCTGCATCCCGGCGATGTCCGCATCACCACCGCCTACAAGGAGGAGGACTTCCTGGACGCACTCTACAGCACGATCCATGAGGTCGGCCACGGCATCTACGAACAGGCCCTGTCCCGGGAGCACTACGGCACTCCGGTGGGCGAGGCCGCGTCCTACGGCTTCCATGAGTCACAGTCGCGGATGTGGGAGAATCTGGTCGGGCGGAGCCGGCAGTTCTGGGAGTTCTACCTGCCCTGCCTGCAGCACCATGCGGGACTGCTGCTCGGCGTCGGACCTGGCGACATCTACCGGGCCGTCAATATCGTCCGGCCGTCGCTCATCCGTATCGAGGCCGATGAGGTGACCTACAACCTGCACATCTGCCTGAGGTTCGATATCGAGCGGGGATTGATCGAGGGGGAGTACGAACCACAAGACCTGCCCGAGGTCTGGAAAGGTCTGATTCGGGAGTACCTGGGAGTCGAGGTACCGGATGATGCGCGTGGCGTGCTCCAGGACGTCCATTGGTCCGCCGGCTATTTCGGCTACTTCCCGTCCTACGCCTTAGGTAACCTGTACGCCGCCCAGCTCTACGCCAAGGCACAGTCCGATATCGAGGGGCTGGAGGACGGCTTCCGTGAAGGCAAGTTCCGGCCGCTGTTCGACTGGCTCCGGGACCGGGTCTGGTGCCACGGCGGCGCGCTCGAGGCCCCCGAACTGGTCACCCGGTCCACCGGTTCGCCTCCTGATGCCTCCCACTTCACGTCATACGTCGAGCGCAAGTTCGGCGAGATCTACCGGATCTGATCCGGATGTCGAGGGTCCTCAACCGAGGGCCCTTTTACGATGACGTCGGAGCGCATCCGTCATCGCAGGGACGACGCGCCTTGCGTCGGGTCATGCTATGATGGCGAGGTCAGTCAATCCGGATATATGCCCCCGATTCCCGTCACAGTCGGTGTCATCGCTCTCATCTCATGTTTCGTCTATCTGGCGGTGCTGTTCTTGGATTTCGCGCCGATCTTCCAAGGGGGTCCTTACGCACCTTCGAACCAGCAACGGGTCTGTCGGATGGTCGAGTTGGCCGGACTGTCCTCTGGGGGCAGGATGGCCGACCTCGGTTCCGGTGACGGTCGGATCGTGCTGGCCTTCGCCTCCTCGGGAGTGGAAGCCCATGGTTTCGAAATCAATCCTCGTCTGGTCTGGCTGTCACGTCGGGCGGCCCGTCGTCGTGGCCTGGGGGACCGGGCCGTCATCCACCGCCGTAATTTCTGGAAGGAGGACCTGTCCGGTTTCGACGTCGTTACGGTCTTCGGTATCGGTCATGTGATGCGACGTCTCGGTACCAAGTTGCGCCGCGAACTCAAGCCGGGGGCCCTGGTGATAGCCAACGGGTTCCCGATACCCGGGTGGAGACCCCAGTACGAGAAGGATCACTTGTACGTCTATCGGATGGACGGTGGCTGGGGCAGCTGATCCCGCCAGCCGGGGACCATAACCTGAAGGACCGCGGCCAAAGCCGCGGTCCTGTCTGGTGGTCGGGGGTCGTT
>LJNP01000059.1 GCA_001303185.1 Parcubacteria bacterium SG8_24 | reverse complement strand
TGGGCGGCGCTGACCTCCCGGCCGGCCTCGCGCCGCTCGTCATAACGCACCACATGCAGGCCGTCGGCAGAGGTCACCAACTCGCGCAATATCTCGCCCTCTTCCAATCCGGCCTCAGTGATACTGTCGATCAGGAGATAATGAGGGCCGTCCGGCGCGACGAAACCGAGGTCGCCGCCCTGGGCGGCGCTGACCGGATCCTCGGAATATTCGGCGGCCAGTCCGGCGAAATCGTCACCGGCTCGAGCCTTCTTGAGCGCCTCTTCGGCGCGCTCCGCGGCCCCTTCATTGTAGGTGTCCATCTCTTCCTGTTCCTCCTCGGTCAGTTCGCGGGCCGGTTCGTCGTTGGACTCCTTGAACTCAAGGATGGGCGTCTCGCCGATCAGCCGGATCGCCTCGCTGATGTCGCTGATGCCGGCCAGATCCACGATGAGGCGCCATTCGTCACCTGAACGGTTAGTCTGGACCAACGGTTCCGACACGCCAAAGGCGTTGACCCGACGTTCGATGACATCGCGCACTCCAGCGATGGCGTCGACATGCTCTTTCTCGTCGATGGCGCTCATGTCGGCCACGTAGACGAGATGCGTGCCGCCCTGCAGGTCAAGACCGAGATGGAAAGGCAGGTCCCAAAAATGCGGCACTCCGATGCCGGTCCGCTCCCCGATCCAGTCCGCGGCACCGTTCCAGTAACGGGGCTGGCTCAGGGTGCCCGTGAAGAAGACGATGAGCAGGATAAGGAACACGGCGCGCCGGACCCGTCCCCGCGGGGTTTTGGGTGCGAACAGGGATCCGACATGACCGGCTGCCCGCGACATGATCTCACCAAGACCGCGTCTGGCCATAAGATATTCCGGTGGTTATGGAGAAAAAATAGAGCCTGATGCTCTGCTCGTGTTTATGCACAACTGGGATAATCCTAATCGAGTAGGTCGGTTTTGACAACGTCCCACGGTCAGCGGGCGACAGCCCTCCGGGAAACACAGACCTGACAGTCGAGGGCGGCCGGACCGGACAGGTGCGCTTCGATCAATCTGATGTGTTCGCTGTCCTTCTCTCGCTTCATGGCCCGTTTCCAGGCCAGAACCTCCTGAAGCGCAACAAACCTGATACCGGAAACGACGTCGGCGCCGTCGATCAGGTCATCGATATTCCAACCCGCCCCGGGAAACCAACGGTCGAATATCTCAATATCACCGCCTGCCAACAGAAGACGGCGCGTGCCTGACGGAGCCATAGACAGCTCCCCCATCTCCCGTGCCTTATGCCAAGCCTGACCTCGAGCAACGAGATCGAGATCTGAAATCTCGCCGATACCGTGGGCTACCAAAGGGCCACTGCCGAACACCGCGAAATCTTCCGCCGGCAATCCGAGCCGACGCAAAACCTTAACGAGCGGTTGTTGGTCTAAAGGCAACATGACAAGAATCGACCGACGAGATCAGGCCCCGCAACACTTCTTGTATTTCTTGCCGCTGCCGCAGGGACAAGGATCGTTCCGTCCGACCTTCTTGCCGCCGTCCGAGGCCGCCGCGGCCGAAGCGCCGGCACCCGCCGCCTTGACCGGAGCCGAAAGCCTGACGCCCTGCCGTTCCATCAGCGACTGGGCGCCCCGCTGGACAGCGCCGATCTTATAAAGGGAATAGACGACCTGCTTGTTGATCGTCGCCAGGAGCTCATTGAACATGCGGAACGATTCGCGCTTATATTCGATCAGCGGATCACGCTGGCCGTAGCCGCGCAGACCGATGCCGGTACGTAAGTGCTCCATGGCGTCGAGATGTTCCACCCAAAGCATATCGATGGCCCGCAGCATCATCCCCTTGACGATGCCGGCGAAAGCCTGAGGCCCGTTCATCGCCTCGTTCACCTTGGATTCCAGCGCATCATACTCCCGCTGGGCGCGCTCCGTCAGATACTCGATGATTCCGGTGCGCGCTTTGGCGTCCTCCACCTTGGAACCGGCCTGACCCCTCAGGTCACCCAGCTCCTGCGGCATGCCTTCCGGCACCGGGAAGATCGTCCGGGCCACTTCGGCTATCTCCTGGAGGTTCCAGGTGGCCTCATCCTCGGCCGAGGTGTGGAACAGCACCACCTGTTCGATCTCCCCCTCGACCATCTCCAGGGCCCGTTGCCGGATGCCTTCCCGGTCCTCCGGTGAGGTGGCCAGGATCTCCGCCCGCTTGCGATAGACCGCCTCGCGGTGCTTGTTCAGCACGTCATCGTATTCCAGCAGGTGCTTGCGGACATCGAAATGATGGCCCTCGACCTTGCTCTGGGCCGATTCGATCGATTTGGAGACCATCTTGTTCTCGATCGGTATGTCGTCGGGCAGCTTGACCCGATCCATGAAACCCTTCATGCGTTCCCCGCCGAAGATGCGCATCAGGTCATCTTCCAGCGAGACGAAGAACTGGGTGGTGCCGGGGTCGCCCTGGCGGCCCGATCGGCCGCGCAGCTGGTTATCGATGCGCCGCGACTCGTGCCGTTCCGTACCCAACACCATCAGGCCGCCGAGCTCCTTGATCCGCTCCGCCTCCCGGGAATCGGGCGGATTGCCGCCGAGTACGATATCGACGCCACGGCCGGCCATGTTGGTGGCCACGGTCACCGCGCCCAGCCGGCCGGCCTGGGCGATGATTTGCGCCTCGCGCTCGTGGTTCTTGGCATTCAGCAGTTCATGTGGGATGCCCTCGCGCCGCAGCAACTCGCCCAGGATCTCGTTCTTCTCGATCGACACCGTACCCACCAATATCGGCTGGCCCCGTTCGTGACGTTCCTTGATCTCCCGGACCACGGCCTGAAACTTGGCTTCCTCGCTCTTGTATACCCGATCCTGAAGGTCGGTCCGCTGGGACGGCTTGTTGGTGGGTGCCACGACCACCTCGAGTCCGTAGATCTTGGCGAACTCCTCAGCCTCGGTGACGGCCGTGCCGGTCATACCGGCCAGCTTGTCGTACAGCCGGAAATAGTTCTGGAAGGTGACCGTGGCCAGGGTCTGGCTCTCCCGCTGGATCTCCACCCCCTCTTTGGCCTCGATCGCCTGATGCAGCCCTTCGCTGTAACGGCGCCCGTGCATCAGCCGGCCGGTGAACTCGTCGACGATGATCACCTCACCGTCCTTGACGACGTAATCCCGGTCCCGCTTATACACGGCGTGGGCCCGCAGGGCCTGCTCGATGTGGTGGACCGTGCGGACCCCACCCTCGGCATAGATGTTCTCCACGCCGAGCATCCGCTCGATACGGAAGATGCCGGCCTCGGTCAGCGCCGCGGCACGCATCTTCTCGTCGATGTTGTAGTCCTCGTTCTCCTTGAGGTCCTTGACCAGGTCGGCGAAACGGTAGTACATCTCCGCCGCCTCCTCGGCCGGCGCCGAGATGATCAGCGGCGTCCGGGCCTCGTCGATGAGGATCGAATCGACCTCGTCGATGATGGCGTAATGGAGCTCACGCTGCACGCGCTGCTCCGGACGCATCACCATGTTGTCGCGCAGGTAATCGAAGCCGTATTCGTTATTGGTGCCGTAGGTGACGTCGACCTGATAGGCCTCGCGACGGGTCACCGGCCGCAGGAAGTCCTCCTGCACCAGGAACGAACCGGTCTCGTCGCGCCTCCGGTCGCTGGCGCCGCCCTCCTCCCGGGCCGCCGCTGCCTCCAGGTCATCGCCGGACAGCTCCTCGGCCTCCGGAGCCGGCCGCCATTCCGGATCGTAGACATAGGCGCTCTGATGGTTGATGCAGCCTACGGTGATCCCCAAGGCGTGATAGACCTGACCCATCCAGACCATGTCGCGACGGGCCAGATAATCGTTGACCGTGATCACGTGCACACCCTGACCGGCCAGCGCGTTCAGGTATACGGCCAAGGTGGCGGTGAGCGTCTTGCCCTCACCGGTCCTCATCTCCGCTATCTGCCCCCGATGCAGGACGATGCCGCCCTTGATCTGGACGTCGTAATGGCGCTGCCCCAGCGTGCGCTTGGCCGCCTCCCGACACAGGGCGAAAGCCTCAGTCAGCACCGCATCGAGGTCCTCCCCTCCCCTGACCCGTTCCCGCAGGGCCAGGCTGGCTTCGCGCAGCGCCGGCGGCGATAGCCGTTCCGTCTTCGCCTCAAGCTCGTTGACATCGGCAAGCAGCGGCTCGAGCGAATCGAGCACGCGTTCGTTGGGATCCCCGAATATCTTGGTGAGCAGTGACATGCGGACCGCTGGTTGATGACCTCGTCATGTGACGACCCGAGGACCGGGCCGGTCTCCGCGGCGTTTATACCTCGTTCAGGCTCTCCCGTCCACCGGACGGGTCATGATCAGCCGGCCAGACCGGACCCCTGGGCGTCCTCCTTGGCCTGCCGGCCGCCGCGCTTCTGCTTGGCGTCCAGCTCCCTCCGGAACTCGACGATCTGGCGTTCCGCCTCCTTCTTGGCGTCGTTGATGGCGATATACAGGTCGTAATTCAGCGCTTCTGCGTAGACGACCTTGCTGGGCAGGATGACGTGGATCTCGGCCCGGAAGAGCGGTCCCTTCTTGTGATGCTTGGTCGTCTTGCCGACCTCGACCTCACCGCGGACGACCTCGCCGAAGCGCGCCGTGACCTCGTCGAGCGCCGCCATCTTCTCGTCGACCGCCGACCGGATGGCGTCGGACAGCTCGATGTTCTTGGCTTTGATGTCGTATTGCATAACCCCTTCGTTGAGTCTCGTTAATAAAGGAATATTTTCGGGTCGACGGTCAGAAACCCACGTATTCCACCTCCTCCTGCAGCTGGACCACGCTGTTGGTCATGTTGCGGATCCTCATCTTCACCGCACCCAGCAGCGCGATGATGTCGTCGGCGGTCGCTTCGCCGTCATGCACGATGAAATTGCCGTGCTTCTCCGACACCATGGCATGCCCCACCTTCATCCCCTTGAGCTGCGCCCGGTCGATGATCCAACCGGCCGGGACGGTGCCCAATGGGGTGAAAGGTATCTCCTCGTCCTTGTTGAGGTCGAGCGAACGGCGCAGGGAATCGATCTCGTCCTGACCGTTCGGGCGCCAGTTGACGAAGGCGCAGCCGGAAGAGGGCCGGTCGACCGGCTGGGTCCGGTTGCGCCGCTCCAGATTCTGCCGATGGAGCTCCCGGCCGGCCTCGGGATCGACCGAACGTTCGAGCTGCAGGACGGCGGAAAGGATCACCCAATACGGTTCCCGTTTGAAGACGCTGTCCCGGTAGCCGAACCGGCAATCGTCGGGGCTCATGGTCACCTCGATCCCGTCCCTCAGGACCAGAACCGCGGCGACCGAATCCTTCATCTCGCCGCCGTGGGCG
>LJNP01000016.1 GCA_001303185.1 Parcubacteria bacterium SG8_24 | reverse complement strand
GTCATCCGCCCCTCCGGCATCTACGGCCCGGGGAACCGCTACGGAATCGCCACGGCGATCTTCCTGGCGGCCCGCGGCGGCTTGGCGCCCTGCCGGATGGGACGGCGCGGCACGCGGGTCGGCACGGTCCAGGTGAATGACGTGGCCCGGGCCGCGCTGCACCTGGCCCGCCTCGATGAGGCGGCTGGCGGCACCTACAACGTCGATGACGGCACCGGACGGACCCTGGACGCGCTGCTCGAGGCGATCTCCGAACGCCTGGACTTCCCGGTACTGCCCCTGCGGCTGCCGCAACGCTGGCTGACCGCCGGACTTGGTCTGCTCGAACGGGCCGCCACCCGGCGGGGCCGACAGGCACTGTTCGGCAAAGGGATGACGGAGATCATGAGCCTCGACACCTTCCTTGACGCGACCCGGCTCCGCCGGACCGGCTGGTCCCCTCTCTATCCCGATCCAATCGCCGGACTGCTCGAGACGATCGACGGATACGAGCAGCGAGGATGGCTCTGATGTGGTGGCTGACTGCCGTCTTCCTGGCGCTGGGTCTGGCACTACCGACGTCCGTACTGGGTCTAGCTCGCCGCCGCCTGTCCTGGCCGGAATTCCGCCGGCGGCGGCGGCTTGTCGACGGGCTGCTGCTGGCCCTGTACCTGCTCGCCCTGCCGACACTGCTCTGCCTGGCGAGTCCGGCACCGTCAACCCTGATCGTCTGGCTGCTTTGCCTGGTCTCCCTGCGCCTCGGCCGCCGCCTGGGTTACCTGACGGCGTTCTACCTGGAACCGGACAACTGGTCCCGGGACACGGAACGCAAAACCGACCTCTGAAAGGTCGGTTTTTTCGTTCCGCTACCGGACCGGCTGACTCACTTGAAAAGCTCAGTGATCTCCACTACGTACTCGTTGATCAGGAGCATGATCAACGGTATCGCCACCACGGCCAGCAATGACAAGAAACTCGTCTTCCGGACCTTGCCGTTTTCCTGTTGGCCCGCCGTCCCCGCGGGCTGAGGAGTCATCGTCTCCATAGTCTTTCCCGAGTGACTTACGGAATAATCTGCAGTCATTATAGCATCGCCAGTCAGAAAAAACCACCCGAAACGGGTGGTGAAAAGTCAGCTGATCAGCCCTGACGGGACTTGAGCCCGATGAGCGTGGCCAGGACCAGCCGGAAGAACCGGTCCTTGAGCTTGTCATACCTCTGCCGGGACCGGGCCTGGACCGCTCGCTCCGAATCCAGGACGTACTGGCGGTCCACCACGGTACCCAGAGGGATCTCCGTGCCCTCCGGAAACTGGTCGCTCGTCAGATCGACCGTCTGACCGCTGGGTAACCGGTTGTAGTAGTGCGAACCGTACCCCTCGATAACGGTACGGAGCAGCTCTCCGCCCTCGATACACTGGACAAGCAGCGCGGTCACGGCACACTGCCCCCAGGAGAGATTATCCTTGGACCACCCGTCCTGACAGGACGGGGAGGCCGTCTCCCGGCACCAGACCTGACGGATGATCGGACCGATGATATAAAGCTCCCGGTCCTCCCCGGCCGCCATAGTGGCCTTAATCTCGTTATCCAAAGTACACCTCCTTCTCCTTAGGAACCGCCCTTTTCTTACACTTGGACCAGATACCCTGTCAACAGAAAATACCACCATGCCGCTCTCGTGCCCTTCAATTCCACCCGGACGCGTCAAAGAAGAAAGCGGCCTTTCGGCCGCTTCCCTTCATGGTCCGCCCGGGTGGAATTGAACCACCGACATCCACCTTATAAGGGTGGCGCTCTGACCCCTGAGCTACGGGCGGGCGCAGACCTTCCCGTTGTAGCAATTTTCGACCGCCCCGTCCATACCGACCGGCCGGACCGATGCCTTCTCGGACGGGTGGACAGGCCCGGAACGATGTGTTATGGTCCGATGTTCATTGGACAGACGACGATGACCCGAACCAGGAGGTCATATTGCCGAAACATCCGGGAGTCTTTTGCCGAAAATGCCGGGGGAAACTGTTTCCGGACGACGAGCCGGATCAGGAATATTTCGAATCATACTCCAACTGCCGCTGCTGCGGCGCCCGGACTTCGGGCAAGAATGCCCACTACTGCGCCCGCTGCGGCATCCTCAAGCGGGCCTGCTGCGGCTGCGGGGCCTCGCGCGAAGCGGAACTGAAAGGGCTCCGCGCCGAGAGACGCCGTGAGGAGGAGAGTCGCCTGAAGGCCGTCCGGTCCCGCCGGGACCGGCGGGACCGCATCATCCCGATGCGGGAGCTCGAGGCGGCCAAAGGCCGAGAACGGAAGAAGGGCCAGGGCCGGAACGGCCAGAAAGGCCGACGCAAGGATCGGACGAGGAGCGGTCTCCAGTCCCCCGCCTCACGCAGGGGTTTCTGGATGCCCCCGCCCCCTTCGGGCCTGCTCCACTGATCCGACAAACGGGACCGCCAGGTCCCGTTTTTCTCCGGCCGGCCGGACATGACCGGGCGGCCGGTTCGCGTTATACTGGGCACATGAAGAGAGAGTACCGAATCACCGCAAAAGAGGCGGGGCGACGGCTGGACCTGTTCCTGACCGACCTACTGAAAGGCCGGTTCTCGCGCTCAACGGTCCAGCGCCTGGTGCGGGAGGGCCGGGTGCTGGTCAACAGCCGCAACGTCGCCCCGGCCAGACGGCTGGAGACAGGGGATGCCGTATCGGTCGACCTGACCGGAGTGCCCGAACCGGACGCGCCGTTCCGCCCCGAACCCCGTCCCGACATACCTCTGGAGATAATCTTCGAGGATCGGGACGTCATCGTGGTGGTGAAGCCGTCCGGCCTGCTGGTCCATCCGGCGCGACGCGAACAGGACACGCTGGTGAACGCGCTCCTGGCCCATGCGCCGGAGATATCCGGGGTCGGCGAATCGCCGCGCCGGCCGGGAATCGTACACCGGCTCGACAAGGAAGCTTCGGGGCTGCTGGTCGCGGCTAAGAGCTTCCGCGCCTACGATTCCCTGAAATCCCAGTTCCGGAAGCATCGGATCGAGAAAGAATACCTGGTACTGGTCCACGGACGCCCTCACGCCTCCTCCGGCGAGATCAGCCTGGCCGTGGGCCGCAAGAGGCATTCCGGCAGGATGACGGCCCGGCCGGCCCGTTCGGCCAAGGACCGGGCCGCCCTGACCCGGTTCCGGACGGTCGAGGAGCTGCCCGGAGCCACATTGCTCGCCGTCCGGACCGAAACCGGACGGACCCACCAGATCAGGACCCATCTCAAGGCGCTCGGCTGCCCGGTGATCGGCGATGCCCTCTACGGCAAGGATCGCGGTCGCCGAAAGATACCGGCAACACGGCTTTTCCTGCACGCCTCGCGCCTCGGTTTCACCCATCCCTCGACCGACCGCAAACTGCACTTCAGCTCGGCGCTGCCGCCGGAGCTCCAGGAGACGCTGGCCGCACTGCGGGCCGACGGTGGCAAGAAAAAGAGATTCAGATGATCACCCTACCCGCTGTCTTATGCTGATCACGGTCTCCGGACTGTCCGGAGTCGGAAAATCCACCGCTGCCGAACGGCTCGGCGGACGACTGGGTATCGAAGCCGTCGACACCGGCCGCATCTTCCGCCGCCTGGCGGCCCGCCGGGGCATCAGCGTGGTCGAACTGGGACGACTTGCCCTGAACGACCCGCAAATCGACCGAGAACTCGATCAGGCGATGGTCCGTCGGGCGCGCCGCAGCGGCGACCTGATCCTACAAGGCCGGCTGGCCGGCTGGATGACCCACCGTTACGGCATCAAGGCAGTCCGTATCTGGCTGGGAGCGCGCGTCCAGACCCGGGCCAAACGGGTGGCACAGCGCGAAAAGATACCCTATCGGCAGGCGCTGCGTCAGGTCAGCGAACGGGACCGGCGTGACCGTAAACGGTATCGCCGACTCTACGGCATTGACTTGAAGGATTTGGGTATCTATGATACCGTCGTCCAGACCGACAACCGCTCAGTCGAGCAGGTTGTCTCTGTAATAATAAGGGAACTGGAGAAAATATGGCCGAAGATACGCCAAAGGCGGAAGCCGAGGAGCAGCAGGACCAGCCTGAAACCGGTGCGACGGAAGGTGACCAGACCGCGGAAGTCGGGACCGAAGAGGCCGGAAAAGAGGAGGTCGAGGCCGGAACGAAGCCAGAAAAGGACGCGGCGAACGCCCAAGAGAAGATAGTCCCCGGCATGGTGGTCCGGGTCCACCTCAAGGTCAAGGAGACCACGCCACGTGGCGATGAACGGGAACGGATCCAGGTCTTCGAGGGCACGGTGATTGCCGTCAAGGGACGTGACGCTAACAGCCGGACGATCACCGTCAGGAAGGTCTCGGGCGGTATAGGCGTGGAACGCATCTTCCCCCTGAAGATGCCGACCATCGCCAAGATCGAGGTGGTCAAACGGTACCGGACCAGGAGATCGAAGCTGTACTACCTGCGGAACTACAAGAAACGCCTCAAAGAGGTCAAGGAAGAGAAGGTCAAGTGACAGAGACGCCCCGGTGACGGGGCGTTTTGACGTCTTGATTCGTCCGGTCCGGAGGACGGAAAATCAGGACACCCGCCCTAGAGGCGGGTGTCGTCATTATCCGTAGGTCGATGTATCAAGACGCTCCGGTCATTCGACCAGCGCCATATGATAACCGTAGATGTCGCCGATCGACTCGCCGAACGTATAGTCGGCCAAATGGGAATCGGGGATCACGGCGATATGCCGCTGCCAGCCCTGTCCGTAAACGTCCTCCAGGACCTGGGCGTCGGTCACCCAGTGCAGGATGCCGTTCTCGCCGACGATGTAGACTGCAGGACTGAGCGCCGTCTTGAGAAGCCGGGAACCCGGCCGGTAGAGCACGTTGCCGCCGAGCGGCCGGGCGGCGAGTTCGGTCGCCCCGATGACGCTGAGCGGCGAGAAATCCTCATACCAGCTGTAGAACTGCCCCTCGGAGGGGAAGGTGTAACGCCGGCCGTCACGGGCCGCCAGATAGACTGCCGGATGTTCCGGACTCTTCACCAGCCGACCGGATACCTGCCGCACCCCCTGCGAGGTCCTCACGGTGACGAGCGGTTGGGCCGCGTACAGGTACCAGGAATCCCCGTCAGTCTCGATCCAGGCGGCGGCATCCCCGGAAGTGGCCACGGCCGAAGCCGACCGGTCGGAAGCCACCTCAGTGGCCGCGCCGTCCCGATGCAGAATCACCCCGCCCTTCAGCAGGGCCCCGATGACCGTGCCGTCCTGGGCCTCGAACCGATCATGTATCACATGATCGAGGGTCAGATAATCCTCGTAGCCGGACGCGTCGTCCCGATAGAGCAGGGCGCTCGAAGTCTCCGGCACCAGGTGCCGGACCACGCCGGAATCGGTGAAACGGGCCCGGCTCATCGCCATCTGTCGCGTCAGATACTCGTCGGTCACGCCGCCGTCGGCCCTGATGAGCGAAACGTCGAATAGCATGGAGGTCAGCAGGTCATGGACGTTCAGCAGCACCTCGCTGCCTCGGACATCCTCCACCCGGGTGATGTTGGGCGGGACGTCCCGCTGGATCACCCGCACGGCCTGGCCGCCGTCCGGCGACAGGTAGACCACGCGCTTGTCGTAGTCCCATTTCTTGGTGGAATACTCCCAGGCGACCGTTCCCTGGCCGTCGGACAGGAAATAATCCGGGAGCGGCCGATCGTCGCCCTCGCCCACCGCGTCCTGACGCGTGCCGTCCTCGCGGAAGACCCGGAACCAGTCCTCGTGCGGCAACCGGTTGAGCCAGAAGAGATTACGGCCGGAAAAGGCGTAGTTCATCACGTGATAACTGTCGAGCTTGCGCACGCCGCGGCGGTCGCTGACCATCAGGTTATAGGCGCCGCCGGGCAGGCTGGTCCAGGCCACCCGACCGAGCGAGGTCACCGGATGCCTGTCGTCGTAGCTGTTGTCGGAGACCCGGGAGGTGTGGCCGTCCCGATGGATCCAGACCTCGCGGTCGAACCCGTCGGTCTGGATCCAGACCACCGCGCCGTCGGCCACGTCATAGTTGCCCGAGACGTGATCGAAGAACCCGTTGCCGGCGTCCCGGTCCCAATCCTCGGCATCAAGCGACGCCAGTATCCTGGTCCCGAGCCCGTCGAAGACCACCAAGAGGCGGTTCTCTATCTCGCCGCTCTCCGGATTCCGATCGACCTCGGTCCAGGCGACGAGATCGCGGTCGACTTTCATCGACTCGATACCGTAATGGCCCGTGTCGCCGGAACCGATCAGGGAGACGCTCCAAGAGCCGAACTGTCGGCTATCAACCGGATGACTGTCCGGGTAGGGACTGCAGTCACCGCCGCAACCCCCGACCTGGGCCGAAGCCGCGAGCGGCAGCAGAGAGACGACAATCATGGATATGGCGCTGATCAAAGCCAAGATTCTTTTCATATTATGTATATGAGGCGTGATATTACGAACCGTACTTTATAGCATAACGGGTCGGCCCTGTCAAGGTGAACAGAGCGTCCTTAAAGCTAAAAACGGCCCCGAAAGGGGCCGTTTTTCGATATCCTCGATTCCCCCTTCAGGCCTTGACCTTGGCCTTAGCCTTGACGCGCTTCTTGGTCGTCGGCCGCGCTGCTGTCCGCTTGGCCGTCCCCAGACCCTTCAGCACCCGTTGCAGATAGACCGCGGTCTTGGAACTCTTCGACTTGACGATGTCCCGGGGCGTACCTTGAGCCACCACCCGTCCGCCGGCGTCGCCGCCTTCCGGACCGAGATCGATCACCCAGTCGGCCGATTTGATGACATCCATGTTGTGTTCGATGATCAGCACGGTATTACCCTTCTCCACCAGCTGATTGAGCACCCCCAACAGCCGCTTGATATCCTCGAAATGCAGGCCGGTAGTCGGTTCGTCCAGGATGTAGAGCGTCCGTCCGGTGGCCCGACGGGAGAGTTCGGTGGCCAGCTTGACGCGCTGGGCCTCGCCGCCGGAGAGCGTCGTGGCCGGCTGGCCTAGCTTGAGATAACCGAGTCCGACATCCTTGAGCACGGTGAGCTTGTCATGGATGAGCTGCTGGTCGGTGAAGAAATCGGCCGCCTCCTCCACGGTCATCTCCAGCACGTCGGCGATCGTCTTCTCCTTGTAGTGGATCTCCAGGGCCTCGGCGTTATAGCGCTTGCCGCGGCATTCGGTGCACTCGATATAGACGTCGGGCAGGAACTGCATCTCGATGCGCACCAGACCCTCGCCGCTGCAGGCCTCGCAGCGGCCGCCGCCCTTGACGTTGAAACTGAACTTGCCGGCGTCATAGCCCTTCATCTTGGCCTCCGGCACCTCGGTGAAGAGGTCGCGGATGGCAGTGAAGACACCGGTATAAGTCGCCGGATTGGAGCGCGGGGTGCGGCCGATCGGCGACTGGTCGATGCTGATCACCTTGTCGATCTCGCTCATCCCCTCGATCTTCTTGTGCGGTCCGGGGGTGTCCTTGGCCCGATAGAACTTCTTGGCCAGGGCCTTGCTCAGGATATCCACCACTAGGGTCGACTTGCCGGAACCGGAGACGCCGGTCACGCAGACCAGCTTGCCCAGCGGTATCCTGACGTCGATATCCTTGAGGTTGAAGGCGGTGGCGCCCCGGACGGTCAGGGCCTTGCCGCTGCCCTTGCGGTACCGCTTGGGCAGGGGTATCGCTTCCTTACCGGTCAGATAGCGTCCGGTCAGCGACTTGGCGTGGCGTTTGATCTGCGCGAAATTCCCCTCGGTCACGATCTCGCCGCCGAAGGCTCCGGCCCGCGGACCCATGTCGATGATGTGATCCGCCGCCGCCATGGTGTCGGCGTCATGCTCCACCACCAGCACGCTGTTACCCTGGTCGCGCAGCTTCTTCAGGGCGTCGATCAGCTTGTCGTTGTCCCGCGGGTGCAGACCGATCGACGGCTCGTCCAGGATGTAGATCACGCCGGAGAGGTCGTTGCCCAACTGGGTGGCCAGACGGACGCGCTGCAGCTCGCCGCCGGACAGGCTGACCGCCGCCCGGTCGAGTGTCAGGTAACCGAGACCGACGTCGACCAGGTTGCTCAGCCGGGCCTTGATCTCCCGCATGGCCTGGGCGGCTATCTTGGCCTCCCGTTCAGAGAGCCCGTTGTCCGCATTCTTCTGGCGCCGGCCGTTCTTGCCGGCCTTGGCGGCGAGTCCGGCCGCCTCCTGTCCGAGCTTGCCGAAGAAACCGTGCGCTTGTTCGATCGACATGCCGACGATGTCGGCGATGGTCACGCCGCCGAAGGTGATGTTGAGCACCTCGGACCGCAGCCGCTTCCCCTGACAGTCCGGACAGGTCACCACGTTCATGTAGTTCTCGATCTCCTTCCTGACGTAATCGGAGTCGGTCTCGCGGTACCGGGCCTCGAGATTGGGAACGACCCCCTCGAACTTGGTCCGCTGACCCTCCACCAGGTATTCCTCGTCCCCAGTGCCGAACAGCACCAGGTCCATCGTCTTCCGGTCCAGCCTGGAGACGGGCGCGTCCACGGAGAAACCGTGCACCTTGGCCACTTCGCCCAGGAGCTTGACGAACCACTGCTGGTTGCCGGCGATGCGGGTCCAGGGTTTGACGGCGCCCTGGGCCAGGGTGAGCCGGGTATTGGGGATGACCAGATCCGGCTGGACCTCCAGTTTCGCCCCCAGTCCGGTACAGCCCGGACAGGCGCCGTGCGGGCTGTTGAAGGAGAAGATACGCGGCTCGAGTTCGGGCAGATGGATGCCGCAGTCCCCGCAGGCCAGACGCTGACTGAAGACGATGTCGTCACCGGTGTCCTCGCGGTAGACGGTGACGAAACCATCAGCCAGGTCGAGTGCTTTGGCGATCTGCTGTTCGAGCTGCGGCGACTCGTCGTACTGCTCGTAGCGCGTCATGACCAGTTCGATGGTGGAGTGGCGCTCCTTCTCGCGGCGCATCGCCTTGACCTCGTCGACCGTGGCGAACAGCCCGTTGTAGCGGACCTCGCCGTAACCGCTCTTCTTGGCCCACTCCAGGAGATGCTTGTGCAGCCCCTTGGCGTCACGGACCATCGGCGAGAGCACGGCCAGAGGCGTCTCGTCGATCAAACCCCTGATCTTCCGGGCGATCTCGTGCGGCCCCTCGTGGGTCACCGGCTGGCCGCAGTTCGGACAATGAGGCCGCCCGGCCCGGGCGAAGAGGACCCTCAGGTAATCGTAGATCTCGGTGACCGTGCCCACGGTGGAGCGGGGGTTGGAGGAGACGGTCCGCTGTTCGATGGCGATGGTCGGGGACAGGCCGCGGATCTCGTCCACGTCGGGCTTATCCTGAAGCTCCAGGAACTGCCGGGCGTAGGCGGAGAGACTCTCCACATAACGGCGCTGGCCTTCGGCATAGATGGTGTCGAAGGCCAGTGATGATTTGCCTGAACCGGACAGTCCGGTGACCACGACGAACCTGTTCTTGGGTATCCTGACGTCGATGTTCTTCAGGTTGTGGACGCGCGCGCCCTTGATGACGATATCGTGCGTATTGGACATGTCTCATCTCCGGCTGCCCAGGCCGCCGTGTCAGGATGACGGCCCGGAAATGCCGCTTAAATCAAATTGCTTGCCAGTGTATCACGCGATACCGGAACTGGCAAGCATTGGAGGTTGTGGCCCGGAAGGGCCCAGGCTTTGGACTTATCCGGTCAAGATACGAGGGCTGATCCGATCAATCGCAGCCAATCAGGCAACGACCGTCCGTACATTTAATGTCTTCTATGTTCTCATCACAGTCATTCTGACTGTCACACCGGCTGCCGATACCGCCGGAGACGCAGACCCCGAAATCACCCTCCGTATAGCATTTATTGTTGAAGCAATCGACATCCTCGTCACACCCCCCGCCGATCTTACCGGTCATGCAGGTGTGGCGGGCGCAGGCCCCTTCGACCCAATTGTGTGACTTGAGCCAATCGGAGGGCGCTCCGGGCGGGGGCGCACATTCCTTATTGACTGAACACGGAGATCCGGGTTGGCCGTTGGTGCAGAAATTCGTACCCATGGTCTGACAGTAATCGGTGCCGCTGGGGCAGCCACCGTAGATGCCGCCGCTACTGGCGCTGCAGCTCTCCTTCACATATCCCCTGGTCTGGCAGGTATTGCGGTATGTGGTGTTGCAGACGAGCCCGCCCCGACATTCGTTGTCGTCGTCGCACCAGCTGAATTCGGTGCCGGGCGAACAGGTGTTGCTGCCGTTGGTGCTGCAGACGAGACCGTCAGCGCACTCCTTGTCATTGGCGCAAGGCGATCCGATCAATCCTAGCGAACAGCTGTTGCCCCAGTTGGTCTGACAGAGTCCTGACTGGCACTCCCGGTTGGAGTCGCAGGTATCCCCGGGCAGTCCGGCTGAACACTTGTCGCCCTTGACCATATCGGCGCAGAACCCGCCGCAGCACTCGGCGCTCCGGCCGGGCGCCGAACATTCCTGACCCTCGGCCTTGCACTTGACGCAGATATACCTCTCGTCATAGCTGCCCAAGTCGCTGGTGCCGGTAGGCGTACACTCATTCGTCTCGTTCTCATTGAGCCGCAGCCGGCAGACAGTGGTGGCGTCGCAGCACGAATCATTGGCCAGGTTGCAGCCGCGGCCGATACATTCGAACATCACGTCCGGATTCTCTACGGAGACGACCGTCCCGTCGGTCTTGCCAGGAGTACACTTATAGCTGGGATCCGGCACCTTGGTCAGGCCGTAAGAGACGCCGCAGGGCGCGCAGTAACGCGTCGAGTCGCACTGCGGGAAAGACTGCTTCTTGACCAGCTTGACCTTGGGCAGCTCCAGCTTGACGATGTTCGGGTTGATCGTCTGCAGGATAAGGAAAGCGCTCAACGCCAGGAACAGGCCGACGATGGCGTTCTTGATCTTCTGCTTGCCGGCGGCCACCCGCCCGGCATCCCCGCCGGCCATCAGGTACTGGAACCCGCCGATCATCATCATCACCGCGGCGATGATCCCGGCGATGCCCACCGCGTAGTTATAGACCACGGCGATATAATCGGCCAGATCGACCACCGTCTCGGTCTCGCCGATATGCACCGTCAACTCGGCTGAGGGCCATTTGGCGTAACACTTACCGAACTCCCCGGCCAGCCGGTCACAGTCGGCATCGGTCTTGTAGCAACGTTCGTCACCTTCGCCAGTCTTGGCGCAACATCCCTCTTCCGACGAACATCCCGTAAGGCTCTCATTATCTGCACCCAGGCATTCCGTCTTACGCCAGCAGTCCTGACGCAGCTGTCGCCGCTCCATGTCCGAAAGCTCTTGGGCCTGCGCCAAGGGCGCGGCGACCAGCGGACTGAGCAGGAAAGCCAGCAACACGGCGGCAGCCAGGCGCTGCCCGACGCTTCGGGGCCGTCTCCGGCCGGTCATGGTCATGATGTGTCCCATAGTGGCTATTCGATCAGTCGGCTGATTATCCGGTCGAACCGGTCGGGCGGAATCGCCCCCTCCACCTTCTGTCCGTCGAAGAAGAAGACCGGGGTACCGATGACGCCGAACACCTTGGCTGACCGGACGTCATCCTCCACTGCCGCGGCCTGACGCTCGGAGACCAGGCATTCCTCGAAGACAGCGGTATCCAGGCCTATCTCCTGAGCGTAGCTCACCAGATCCTGGAAACCGAAGGCGCCCTGATTGGCGAAGAGCTTGTCGTGATAGGCCCAGAAACCGTCCTGTTCATGGGCGCAGAGCGAGGCCAGGGCCGCCGACCGGGCCGACGGATGCATCGATTCTATCGGATACTGCCGGAACAGGAACCGGACCCGCCCGCCGTACTTCGCCGCCATCTGCCGCACGGACACGGCCGCTTCCTTGCAGTAAGGGCACTCGAAATCACCGAACTCGACCACGATCAGCTCGGCATCCTCGGTCGCCGCACCGAGACTGGGAAAATCGCCTCCCTCCAGGCTGTCCCGGTCGACCACATCCAGCTCAAAAAGGGACCGCTCCCCGGTCGCGGTCAGCCGCTCCCCGAACTGAGGCAGGTCGACCAGCTCCCCACGCCGTAACAGATCATAATACTTCCAGGTGCGGTACCCGACGAAGATGATGGCAGTAAGCAGGATCAGGAACAGCAACCAGCCGAAGATGGTGCAGCCCCACCGCCTCTTTTCCCTCTTATCCGCAGCGAACGGCATACGTCTGGATTATACCTGATATGTACGGGGCATAGAAGCTGCCCGATCCCGAGGTGGTATTTTGCGGCCGATGGACCGGTCATGCCGCCCGGTTCCCGCCCACGGACCGGCGAAGTGCTCATTGACACGCGGGGTCGGCCGTGATAGTCTTCTACCAGTCTATTGACCTTCCCGGGCGCGGCAGCCGTCGTCTTCCGGGTCAGCAAACTGATGAGAAATTACCTGGATATAGCTCAGGTCGTCGTCTCCGCAGTCCTCGTCACCGCCATCATCCTGCAGGCCAGAGGCACCGGCCTCGGTTCGGCTTTCGGCGGCGAGGGGAACGTCTACCGGACCAAACGGGGAGTGGAGAAGATCCTCTTCCGCTCGACTATCGTGTTCGCCGTACTGTTCTTCGGCCTGGCGCTGGTGAACATCATGCTACCGCAACTGTAAGGCCTTGAGATGCCGTCCTGACCGGGGACGCGGTCTCCGCGCGCCCGGCCCCGACGCGCCAGAGCGGGTCCGCCGCTCAACGGCCATTTTCCTGTGTCCGTGAACCCAGAAAGGACCAGAGGGATCATCGATCGCCTCCATCGGCGCCTCCGCGCCATTCGGACCTCCCGGGCCGCCCGGAAGCACTCGGGCCTCGACAAGAGGCTCGTCTTGAGCCTTTCTGACCGGCGCCTGCCCAGCCTGAAACAGCTCAAGCACCTGCCGCGTTTCCTGACGCCCCAGGAGAGGTTGATCGCCAAGCTGCTGGTCGCCCTGATCGCGGTCAGCCTGCTGGCTGTCCTGGTCCGCTTCGTCGGCCAACACGTCGTCGAGATACCGACGGCCGGCGGCGAATACCGTGAGGCGACCGTCGGCGGACCGCATTTCATCAACCCGATCCTGACCGCGTCCAATGATGTCGACCTGGACATCGTCAAGCTGGTCTTCTCCGGACTGATGCGGACCGACTCGACCGGACAGCTGGTGCCTGACCTGGCGGAATCGTATGAACTGTCGGCGGACGGACTGGTCTACACCTTCGCCATCAGGCCGGGAATCGAGTGGCACGACGGCACCGCGCTGACTTCGGGCGATATCGCCGCCACCATAAGCTACATCAAGGATCCCGCCTGGAAGAGCCCGCTGATCGCCCATTTCCGCGACGTCACGGTGGAGACGCCTGACCTCTATACGGTGGTCTTCTACCTGCAGGAACCGTTCGCTCCCTTCCTCTCCTTGCTCACGGTCGGCGTGCTGCCGGAGCATCTCTGGCAGGACATCAAGCCGGAGAACGCTACCCGGGCCGAACTCAACGTCAAGCCGATCGGCACCGGACCGTTCCGTTTCCGGAATTTTACCAAGGACAAGAAGGGAGCCATCCGTTCCTACACCCTGGAGAGACACGAGCGATACTACGGACATCCGCCCTACCTGGATTCAGTGACCTTCCACTTCTATACCGATTTCGCCGAGGCCGTGGAGACCTTCACCTCCCGCAAGGTTGACGGATTGAGCTTCCTTCCGCTAGAGTTCCGCGATGACGTCGGGGAGATGCGCACGGCGATGACCTATACCCTGCGCCTGCCGCAGTACACGGCGATCTTCCTCAACCAGAAGCACAATGACCTGTTGCGCAACCGGAACGTCCGCAAGGCGCTGGCCCTGGCCATCGACAAGGAAGAGATCCTACGGGAGACCCTGGGCGACAACGGCGTGCCGGCCCACGGGCCGATCCTGCCGGGCTTCGTCGGCTTCCATCCTGACATCAAGAAATACCGGTACGACCCGGCCGCGGCCACCGACCTGCTCGAAGAGGCGGGCTGGGAAGTCGGTGAGGACGGGCTGCGCCGGCAGGACCTGCGCGACGACAAGGAAAAGGAGAAGGACGACGAGCCGCAACTGACGCTGCTCCAGGTGACCCTGGTCACCGTGGACACACAGGAGAACATCCGGGTGGCCCAGATCATCAAACGCAAGTGGGAAGGCGTCGGGGTCAAGACGGAACTCGACATCACCCCGGCCTCGAAGATACAATCCGACCGTATCCGTCCCCGCGACTATGACGCGCTCCTCTACGGGGAGATACTCGGACCGGATCCCGACCCCTATCCCTTCTGGCATTCCTCCCAGGGGGAGAACGGCGGGCTGAACCTCTCCTCCTTCAGCAACCGGCGCACCGACGAGGTGCTGGAACAGGCCCGGTCGACCAACGACGACGAGGAGCGGACCCGGCTCTACCGCGAGTTCCAGGACATCCTGGCCGAGGAGGTACCGGCGATATTCCTCTACAGTCCGACCTACACCTATGTGGTGAGCCGCAAGGTCATGGGTATCGGAGCGACCACGGTCTTCGCTCCGGCGGACCGGTTCACCGACGTGACCGACTGGTACATCGAAACCAAACGGGCGTGGCGCTGAGCGCCCGCCGAGACATGCCGCGGTGGCGGAACTGGCAGACGCGCTAGCTTCAGGAGCTAGTGGGGGCAACCTCGTGAGGGTTCAAATCCCTCCCGCGGCACCATAAAAAATGAATATCGCCAAAGGTCCGTCAGGTACATCACCTTGTCAGGAATCCGGCGGCGGGGCTGGAGACGTCGAGAAGCCGGAGTAGCGCCGATCCGGCGCTGGTCCGTTTCTCGATTTCCCCATCTCTCTCTTATTCATCTCATTAACCTATCTATCTGTCCGGAAGATACCGCTTCCCGCGACCGGGAAGAATCTTCCGGTCTTGGCGGATAACGTTCCGCCCATCATTCACATCCGGTTTTTATGACTGAGAACAATCCTAAAAGGAAGCCCCATCGGCGACCACCCGCCAGACGGCGGGGCGGCCGACCCTCCCCGGCCCGACGGCCGCACGGCACGTCGGCCCAGGCCAAACGGGTCCGATCCGGCTTCAGCGTCGTCCGCAGGCCCCAGCAGCAGCTGACCGCCCCCAAGAACACGCCGAAAATGCGCGTCTACGCGCTCGGCGGTCTGGAGGAGATCGGCCGCAACTGTACGGTCTTCGAATGCGGCAACGACATCGTCATCATCGATATCGGCCTGATGTTCCCCGAAGAGGGCATGCCGGGTATCGACTACATCATCCCCAACATCAGCTCGCTCAAGGGCAAGCAGAAGAACATCCGGGGTATCATCATCACCCACGGCCACATGGACCATGTGGGCGGCATCCCGCTGGTCATCGACCAGCTCGGCTACCCGGTGATCTACACCGCCCCGCTGACTGCCGGCATCATCCGCAAACGGCAGGAGGAGTTCGGCAACGTCAAGAAGCTGCGCATCCAGAACGTCGACGCCAATTCCAAGATCCAGCTGGGCAAGCACTTCCGCTTCGAGCCGTTCCACGTCAACCACAACATCTCCGACGCCTTCGGTTCGGCGTTGCACACCCCTTACGGCACGATCATCTACACCGGCGACTTCAAGTTCGACTTCACGCCGGTCAATGACGATCCGGCCGACCTGACCCATGTGGCCCAGTTCGGCGCCAAGGGCGTGCTGGCCATGATGTCCGATTCCACCAACGCCGAGAGTCCGGGACACCAGATCTCCGAGAAACAGGTCGGTCAGGAGCTGGAACGCATCTTCCGCGTGGCCAAGGGCCGCATCATCGTCGGTACCTTCTCCTCGCTGCTGACCCGCGTCCAGCAGCTGATCACCCTGGCCGAGAAGTACGGCCGCAAGATCCGCATCGAGGGACGCAGCATGCACACCAACGTGGAGCTGGCCCATTCCATGGGCTACATGCACATCAAACAGGGTACGCTGATCGAGGATGACGCCCTCAAGGGCATGCCCGACGACAAGGTGGTCATCGTCTGCACCGGGGCCCAAGGCGAAAAGAATGCCGCCCTGATGCGCATCGCCAACAACGAACACCGGCACGTCTCGATCAAGCAGGGTGACAGCATCATCTTCTCCTCGTCGGTCATCCCGGGCAACGAGCGCACCGTCCAGAGCCTCAAGGACACGCTGGTCCGCCAGGGGGCCAAGGTCTTCCACTACCAGAACCTGGACGTGCACGCCGGCGGCCACGCCAAGCAGGAGGATCTCAAGCTGATGATCCGCCTGATCCAACCCAAGTACTTCATCCCCATCCACGGCAACCGCTTCCTGCTCGAGGCCCACGCCACCCTGGCCGAAGATGTCGGCATCCCGCACCGCAACATCTTCGTGGCCGACAACGGTCAGATCATGGAGTTCGATAACCAGGGAGCCAAGCTGACCAAGGACTACGTCAACACCGACTATGTCATGGTCGACGGCCTGGGCGTCGGCGACGTCTCGCAGGTGGTGCTGCGCGACCGGGTGATGCTGGCCGAGGACGGCATCTTCGTGGTCATCGCCACCATCGACCAGAAGACCGGCGCGCTGGTCGGCTCGCCGGACATCATCTCCCGCGGCTTCGTCTACATGAAGGAGAACAAGGAGCTGATCGAGAAGGCCCGTTCCCGGGTCCGGGAGATCCTCAAGGATACCGATTCCCGCTCCCCGGCCTTCGAGGACCATCTCAAGAACAAGATCCGCAACGAGATCGGTTCCTTCCTGTTCAAGGCGACCAAGCGCCGGCCGATGGTCCTTCCGGTGATCATCGAAGTCTGAACCGAGGACGCTGACAGAACCCAAACCCCCGGCCGTGAGGCCGGGGGTTTCCGTTGCAGCAATCGGGGAATTTGTATTTTTTGCCTGAAATCACCTATAATTCCCGCATATGGCCGAACCACGACACACCATCGTCTCCGGCATCCAGCCATCCGGACCGCTGCATATCGCTAACTACGCCGGTGCGGTCCGCAACTGGGTGGAACTGCAGGAGAAGTACGACTGCCTGTACTTCATCGCCGACTACCACCAGATGTCGGGGGATTACGATCCGCGGGCCAACCGCCGGCTGGTGCTGGAACTGGCCGCCGACCTCCTGGCTGCCGGACTCGATCCGAAGCGCTGCACGCTCTTCGTGCAGTCCGACGTCCCCGAGCACACTGAACTGTTCTGGATACTCAATACGGTCACGCCGATCGCCGAACTGGAACGGATGACGCAGTTCAAGGACAAGTCACGACGCCAGGCGCAGAACGTCAACGCCGGCCTATTCGAATATCCGGTACTGCAGGCGGCCGACATCCTGATCTACTTCAGCGACCGCGTGCCGGTGGGACGCGACCAGGTTCAGCATGTCGAACTGGCCCG
>LJNP01000015.1 GCA_001303185.1 Parcubacteria bacterium SG8_24 | reverse complement strand
ATACCGTGCCCCTGTCCCCGGCCGAAGCGGTAGAAGACGCGCTGCGGTCCGGTTCGGATATCATCGCCTTCACCTATAACGAACCGCTGATCAATTACGAATATGTGCTGGAGACGTCCCGCCTGGCCCGGGAAAAGGGTCTCAGGACAGCGATCGTCTCCGGCGGCTATGTCAATCCGGAGCCGCTCCGGGAACTGCTCCCCCACCTCGACGCCGTCAAGTTCGACATCAAGGGATTCAGCGAGGAATTCTACCGCAAACTGACTTCCGGCAGCCTGGCGCCTGTCCTGGAAGCGGCCCGCCTGACCCATGAGAGCGGGACCTGGCTCGAGATCGTTTACCTGATCATCCCCGGGGAGAACGATGACGAGACGCAGCTGCGCGGCATCAGCCGTTGGATCAGGGATGAGCTCGACGCGGACGTGCCGCTGCACTTCACCCGCTTTCACCCCGATTACAAGCTGACCTCCGTGCCGGCGACGCCTCTCACCACCCTCTACGAAGCACGGCGCCTGGCGCTCGAGGAAGGGTTGAGGCACGTCTACGCCGGGAACATCCCCGATGTCGAGACCAATACCACCTACTGCGCCGACGGTTCGGTGGCGATCAGTCGCAGCGGCTTCTTCGTCCAGGAGAATAACCTGCTCCGGGGCAGGTGTCCGGACGGCTCGACGATACCGGGCCTGTGGGAATGAATCTCAACGCCGGCGGACCGGCAGCAGGGACACGACGCAAAGGATGACCGATAATCCGATCAGCAGATCGAATACCGGGAGCAGGCCCCAGACCGGAATGAGCACGAGACCGGCTGGGGCGGCCAGGGCGGCGCCGACGAGTTCGGCGCCGTATATCTTTCCGGGATCGTATCCGTCGGCGCCGACGGACCGGCCATAAAGCGAATTGACGAGCGGAAAGGCCAGACCCTGGATCGTCCCCAACAGGAAACAGAGCGTCCAGATGAGTTGCCGCTTGAACGGCAGGTCAAGCACCAGGAACGGAGCGGCCAGAGCGAAGACCAAGAGGGGGATGGCGTAAGAGCGCAGTCCCCAGGCGACCAGCCGCCGTTCATGGCGCAGGAAGACCGCTGCCCCGGCGGCGAAGCTCGAAAAGCAGACCCATCCCGGCCAGCAAGGCGATGAAGCGGCCGTAACGGGCCTGTCGCCGGCCGCGCCTCAAGAACGGCGGAATCAGGAGGGCCAGGACGATCAGGGCGGGCCAGAATGAGTTCCGCAGCAGGTCCGTCGACGCTCCGACGAACCGTACCCGTGAACTGTGCCGCACCCCTTCCCGCGCCACCGCGTCCAGATACAGGGACGGATCAAGGTCGGTATTGACCCGGTCACTCCCGCCGAAGGCGGCCAGCGCGGCATCGATGCGCTCCGTGCCGTAACGGTACTCGAGGTACTCCGGCGAGACGTATTCCGCCGCGATGCCGGCGCCGACCAGTCGCCCCATCTTGGCCGGCGACGCGTAATCGAGCCCGCCGGACGAGGCCACGAACAGCAATCCGTCCTCCGGCAGCACCAGGACATGCGGAAAGACGGCGGCCAACGAACGATAGGCCGTGCCGGCCATCCCGACACTCAGGGGATCGGCCGTATCGATCCCATAAGGCAAGGCAATGCCCAGCACCCCGGAATCGGTGAGCCGCGAGCGCACCGCCTCATAGAATTCGACCGTATGGAAACGGTTGAGATCCAGACTGGTCGGCACATCCGCAGAAAGCAGGATGGCGTCAAACGGTCCGCCGCCCTCCCCTAAGTACCGGCGCCCGTCGGTCGTCACTACCTGCACCCGCGGGTCGTCCAGAGCCTGACGTAACCCCGAATCATGCCCGGCGACGATCCCGATGAGCGCCGGATCGGCTTCGGTATAGATCGCCTGTGACACCGGATATTTGAGTACCTCCTGCAGGGTGGCGCCCAGGCCACCAATCACCAGCACTCTCTGGACCGAATCGAGGTTAGTCAGGGTCAGATGGGTCAGGATCTCCGCGTCCCGGACCAGGCCGACCGAACCGGCATACCGACCGGACGCGAAGATATCGTGTTGTCCCCCTCTTTCCTTGACCGCCACGTGCTGGAAACGGGTATTCTCCGACTGCACCAACTCCGCCCCGCCGTACCAAAAACCTAGGCTGGCCCGCTCCAACGTTCCCAAAAACGGAATCAACAGGATGAGTCCGGACGTCACCGCGACTGCCAGGACCGCCTTTCTCCTGCGGGTCGATCCCGGTCCGGTCGCCAGGAACAGTGCTGCGGCCGCCGCCAGCAGGAGAGCGAGCGTTAACGCGTCGATCCGGAAAAGCAGGAACCGATAGACCAGGCCGGCGGCGGCGAAGCCGATGACCTCCGTCAGGTAGCCCCGGTTGGCGGTGTCCCGCATCCGGTCGGCAGACGGGGCGAGATCACGTACGCCGACGACGAACGACAGCCCGACCGACAGGGAGAGCGGCAGCACCCCCACCGAGAAGAGGAATAGGGCCGGAACCGGAGAGAGAACCTGACCGGCCAGCCCCCCGGCCGAAGCCAGAAGGCGGAGGGATGATATACCGACCAGCAGGACGGCGGCGACCGCGACCGGCAGCCAAAAGACGCGCCGCATCGACCGCGCAGTGCCGGCGATCAGCTGCAGCGCCACCAGACTACCGACGCCCGTACCGATGAGCCACAAGAAAAGCACGAGGACATAAGCGGCCTCGTTGCCTTGAGCGACGGTCACGGCCTCGCGCAACAGCGAGAATTGGGCCAGGCCGGAGAACAGCCCTAACCACAGGAAAAATGCCGTGAAGCGATGCCTGGACCTGATCGCTGCGGTGAATCGCATAGGTCTCTGATGAGGATGATGCATGACCGGTCACAGGGACACCGGACGTCCGGCTGACACCCCTTCGCCGATTACGGACTCAGGACCCGCCCTTCCCGACTGACGTATCCTTGAATTCCCTGACCGAACGGAAGCGCCGGTCATACTCCTCTCGGTCGGGGATGAAGTTATCCAGGAACTTGATGGCCCGGGCCGCGCCCCATCTCATGGCGTCCGGCGTCGTGCCCTGTTCCTCGGCTATCGCCGCCGTCCTGGCCGGATCGCGGTCCAGGTCGGTCAACACCTTGGTCGACGCGTAGAGAATGACATCCTTAGGGTGCGGCAATTCGCTCTCGAAACCGTAAAGGTGGGTCTCCTCGGTCAGGAAATCCCAGAAATCGGCCGCTATCCTGAAGCATTCCTCGAGCGGCATGTCGGGCATCTTTTCCGGATCTCGATAAGTCATATCATCAACGGTCATATTAACAGAGACCGTCCCTCCCTGCACGGCGGCAGCGACCCGACGGATCGAAAAACACGCCCCTGGGGCGTGTCCGACGCGGCCTCACGGCCCGGACTCATTCGGTCTTGACCCGGCGTCGCCGCAATACCTTGACCAGCGCCAGACAGAGGAAGACGGTCGAACAGGAGGCAGACCAGGCGTAGAATATCGAAGCGCTCGCCGGATCCTCGATCGTCGCCTCGGCGGCCAGGAAAAGGAAAGCGGGTACGGCCAGCAGGAGCGGCAGGCCGATCCAGGTGCTAACGTCATGATTTATCCTCCCTGCTTTCTCCATGATTTCATTATACCATATCTGGCGCCCTTTTTCGCCAATTCGGTGTGGAAAAATAAAAAGGCGTCCGTAGCCGGACACCTCGAGCCGTCACTCAGAGCAGCCACACGCAGCGCCAGCGTGCGTGGCCGACCGCCGGCGCGACCGTGTTGGTGCTGTTGCCGTACCTGATGAATCCGGGTGGCGGGGCCTTGTGGAGACCCTGGCCGGTCACCCCGCCGCCCTTGATGGCGGACTTGACCCGGAAGTGTACGGACACCTCATCGGGCCGGTCGTTCCGGTAATCGACGCGGACGGCGATGTCGGCCGCGCCGTCGGTGTCGCTCCACCCTTTCAGGGGATCGCCAGACCGGACCGAGGCGCTGCAGGTTCCGTCATCCTCGACGGTACAGACGATGACGCCTGTCGGAGCGACGGTCGCCCGATCCCATTTCAGCGGCGGCAACTTGACCGGCTTGCCCGGCTCCACGAGCACCGGCGGGTCGAGATGCACCGTCAACCGGGTGACCTCCGCTTCGGCCTTCAGGGAAAAACCGCCGGACTGGACCGAAACGTTGACTGTCGTATCCATCGCCCAGTCGCCCATCTGAGTGAGCACGCTGACGTCCCGCGAATCGTCACTGACCAATCTGGGAACGCATAACGGCCCCTCAGCCTCTCCGCCGTCGTCGGCCGCTCCGCCCTCCCCGCCGTCAGCCCACTCGCCACCCGGCAGGACGACGACGCGCTCCTGACAATCCTCCGCCCCGGGACAGGTCGACCTGACCAGGATGGCGACAGACAGGACCATGATGATATTCACCGCCAGTAAACAGATGAATAGCGGCAGACCGAACGTCACCGTAACGCCCTTCTTCATGGAAACCTCCGTGGACGATGCCTTCTTCAGCTATAAAGGACCTTATACCCTATACTTCCGCTGACCGGATGTCAACACGAGGCCTGAGCCCCGACACCGGTATCCGAAATCGCCAAACCCCGCCTTTCCGGGCGGGGCTCACTTGCGGAAAACCTTTCGCGTCCGACCGCCTCCCTCAGAGCTTGGGACAGCACTTCTTGACCTCCTCGACTATCTCTGTGGGGGTCATCTCCACCTTGACGATATAACGCTCCGCCCCCAGGGCCAGACCCTTCTCGATATCGGTCTTCTCATCCAAAGCCGAAGAGATGACCACGGGAATCCTTTTGGTCTCGGGGTCGTTCTTCAGTATATTCAGTGCCTCCAGACCGCCCATCTTCGGCATCAGGATATCCAGGACGATCACCGAGGGCTTGTCGCGCTTGACGGCCTCCAGGCATTCCTCGCCGTCCTCGGCCCGAATCACCTCGAATCCGGCCTTCTCGAATTTAAGCGAATAGGCGTCGAGGTACAGCGGGTCGTCATCGACCACCAATACTTTCGGTTTTTTTGAAGCGGAAGTCATATGTCTGCCCCACTGAAATATTGAACCCCTAATTTAATAAATCTTACCATCGGTCAGGGACACGGGCAAATCAGCGGAAAAGGTGACTGGTCGATTCTGCCGTCATGCTGAGACACGACAGGATACCGGAATGGATGGTATAATTAAGGCAGAAACGGTATCGGGTTCATATGACCAAACGGGGCGTCATCCATCTGTCCGTGCTGGTGATCATCCTGGTCGCCCTGTTGGTGATCGGGTGGCTCACTTTCGGTTTCGGCTGGGACATGCTGGATCTCATCTCCGACAACCCCTTCCTGTCGACCCTGTTCGCCGGCCTGACGCTGTTGGCCATCTCCTCCGGCCTGCTGCCCCCGTTCCTCCGTTCGCTCAAGCGGCCCAACATCGAAGTCGTGGTGAGCGGCGACAGCGAGGCGCTCCAGCTGACCAGGTCCGAAGGCGGCCGCCGGGCCGAGGGCACTTTCCAGTTCACTCTGGTGAATCACGGACGGGATACCCTGAGCGACTATTACTGGAACCTGATCGTGCCCAAAAGACTGAATCCCAAGCTCTTTAGCCTGAAGGAAGACGAGGAGAAGGATGCCGCGTCGTTCCAGGAGGACTTCCTGCTGTTCCAGGGTCTGGAGACCGAACCGCTCTATCCCCGCCGGGCCTACAGCTTCCCTTATCAGCTGAAGATGCACGCCAATCCGGAAGAGTCCGATTCGATCATCGTCTTCTTCTTCAGCACCGAATTCGGCATGTATCCGCCGGAGGTGATGAGCAGCGACCGTACCGGAGCCGTGCGCCCTGAAAAGGGACTGATCATACCGGTGCGCAACGTGGCCAAGGAGTGACCGGGGATATCACGTTCTCCGTAGATTCCCCACGATCGGGGATATTTTTGATGATGAAAAAAGCCTCCGGTCGCGGAGGCGAAAGATAGCCCGATCAACACCCGACGAAGCCGAATCTGGTCGCCCGCTCGAGCGCCTCGGGATCATCCAGGATCGCCCGCTCCTCAGGCGTCAGCTCCGCCTCCAACCGCTGGACTTCGGGCAGGTCGAGTGCTGCCCCCATCTCGACGGCCGAGATGCTCCGCCGGTCGCATAGATGCCGGCAAACTGCCTCAAGGAACGGCCGGGAGACGATACACGCCGGCACGATACCGAGACCGTCGTCGGTATCGAAAGCCAGGTGAGCGTGCGGGTACTCATCATCACACTGGAAGAACCAGCCTCCCGACAACGCCCTCGCCCTAGGGCAAGGTATCCACAGCGATACGTAACAGTCGTCGTCGACCTTGACCCAATTATCGGCACCCATCAGTCATCTCCTTGGCATGAAAAGGACGGTTCGACCCTACCGCCGACCCGATGCCGCGTCAAGACGAAAAAACCGCCCGCAAAGGGGCGGTTGTCTTCTTAAGGACCGATCAGCGGCCAGGATTTGGTGCGCATGCTGTCCACCCAACCGACCTTCTCGACCGTCGGGAAGTCGACGCACGGCGGCTGCCCGAACTCGAACCTGCCACCGGTGATGATCAGGATGAGCTCCCCGTACGGATCATAGGTGTCGTCGGCCTTCAGGCGACGCGCCCAGATATGGACCACGTGGAAGCCCTCCTGATGGTACTGTCGGTCGCCGTGCGCCTGCATGATGTCTTCGACCATGAAACGGGCCGCGGCGCGGGAGGTGTCGGGTTCATCGGCCACCAATACCATACCCTCACCGCTGCGGTTATTGGTCCAGTCGAAGATGACGACGCCGGGGTGCTGGACGTCGACACTGCCGAAGACCAGGTTGGTGCAACATATGACGTCATGCCTGTTCAGCCGGTCCAGGCTGACGACCTCGATTCGGCTCATCGATGACCTCCGGTTTGAAAGAGCGTGGTCAGCCTAGCAGACAGGCCCGTCCGGTCAACAGCCGATCGAAAAACCGCCCGCAAGGGGGCGGTGAGGCGGCCGCATCGGACGGCGGCGGTGCGACCAGATCGTGTCAGCGTCATCGCTTCCTGAGGATATCGTAAGTGACGGCGATCAGCAGGAAGAGCGTCACCAGTACGAGGGGCGTCCAGGTCCAATCGGTCATGCTCCGTTCCTCCGCGAGAGACCCCGCTTACCTGACACGTCCGTGCCGCGACTGTCAAAAACCGCCCGTCGGGGCGGTGTGGCGTCAGTCGCCGCCTTCGTCTTCGTCTCTCTTATATAGCTGGTGCCCGCACTTGGGGCAGTTCGGCGGGACCTTGGGACAGCTGCAGCCGCGGGTCGAGAAAAGGAAGAACAATCCGAGCAGCGCCCAAAGGCTGTGTGTGTACCAGATGGCCGCGGCGACCAGGGCAACGATAGCCAGGCTGACTAACGCGGCGCCCCAATCCGTCCTGTTCCCGGTCTGACGTGACATGACGAACCTCCTTTCAAAGGACGCCTCGACACTACCCGCATCCCCCCGGACCGTCAAGGCGGAATGGAAAAACCGCCCCCTGAAGTGGGACGGCGAATGCCCGACGGATGTCGGAAGCGAAACGATGAAGGTCAGGGGGTCAATGTCTGCAGCCCCCGAAGCACCGGCGAACGGTAACGGTAGTCATTCCCGTTCCATGGCCCCTGCATCGAGGTCGAAACGAAGGTCCCCTGTTTCGAACGCGGGTTCCAGCTCATGCGGCTACCGCTCTCTGAGCTGGAAGCGACGACCAAAACGACGAGGACCCCCAAGGCCGTGCCCATGGTCGCGAGCCAGAATTCGGGGGTCAGACCGAGACCGGCATCATATTCCGCCGCCGCGGATCGCGGCACGAATGTAATGCAAAGGGTCAGGACCAGTACAAAAGCAAGCGTCTTCATGACATTACCCCTTGTCGAATGAACCTCCCACCCTATATATGCCTGATCGGCCTGTCAAGACGATAATGAAAAACCGCCCCTGGAGTGGGGCGGTGCGAGTAACTTGCGGAAGAACCTGTCGAGCAGCAGTTTCAACTCCTTTGTCTTGGGGGTCACCGGAATCATGGTGAAGCCGAGCTCCAGGTAGGCGAAGTAGCGATGCCGGCCGTTTCCGGCGATGACATACGTGCCGTCCGCCAGCCGGTTGACCTCGATGGCCATGAGCTCGGCGCCGTCCTCCAGGCGCCGCCTGTGCCGTTCGACCTTGTCGCGGCTGACGCGCCGCTTCTGCTTTTCCGACACCCGAATCTGACAGATCGGGATGAATTCGGTCGTTGCCTTCATTGCATCCCTCCTTTCGGGATCGGGTGATGTCAGCCGGAGCTGGACTGACCGTATGTTGCGAAAAGAACACCCAGAACCTACATCGATGATACCGGTCTGTCAAGACGGAAAGAAAAACCGCCCCAAGGACAGGGGCGGTGGAGGGTGGGAGCGGTGGCCATCACGCTTGTCGTCGGCTTCTGCGAAGGTGGTGAGGTCCACCGCTCCCGTCGCGCGACCTCCGCAGTTAGCCACCCCTTCTTACACCAGCTCTTCCGACCTGTCAAAAATACCGCCCATTTACGTGAGCGGCAGCGCCTCAAGCGCAGAGCACCAGCCAATAACCGAAACCGTCAGTCGTATCGCCGAGCGGGATGGCGTGGGGCAGGAGCTCCAGGAGCGGCGTGAGCCGCTCCATCTCCTCCCGGTCACCGGCCAGAACGGAAAACAGGTATGCGGAAAGGCTCCATTCAAGGATCTTCCAGTAGCCGAGGTTGTCGCAGGGGTAGTAGGAAAAGGGCTTATCGCAGTTGAGACTGGGCCGAAAACTGTCCTCCAAGCCGCGATGTAAACTACCCGAAAGGCTGTTCACTAGTACCCCCTTGTCGAGCCAAAGCCAAGATATCATCAGCCATTTGTTGTCACGATATCTCTTCTTGAGCCTGCAGTAGATGTCCCCCGTAAGGGAATCATCGTCCGCCCAGCGTATCCGATCAGGAGCCCAAAAGGGATGGCTCAATGAAACGAATTCGATGTTCCTCACCTCCTGACCGGTGGCCAAAGAGATCGCTCGGGCCACCTCCTCATACTTGAGGTCCGATCGCTCCTTGAGCGAATGCTGTCCCGTCTCGGCGATCCGGAAGAACGGTTCCAGCGTCCGCATGGCCGGCTCGATCAGACCCCAATCGAAACCGTTTTCGATGAGGAAGTCCTTCAACTCATGTCGGTGCGCGTGTACGGCGTCAGCGCCGGCGAAGTGGGTCAGGACGGCTGCCAGAACTACGGGCACTACCATGATGTACCTCGCTTGTTGAAAAGGGTGCGAACAACGTGTTTTTATATCCCGCTGAGGGCGGTGTGTCAAGGGGTCTGGTTAAAAAACCGCCCTTTGGGGTGGAACGAGATGGTTCACTCGATGTTCTTGCACTGACCCTCAAACACGCCAAAACCGATATCGACCGTCAGGGCCCCGCTTATTCTGGAGAAAAACCCTTTCGAAGTTCCTGAAGGATAACTTCTGTAAAGGATGAGATCGCCACCCGCCTCTTCGATGTGGCTAAACTGGCCGAACCACTCGTCCGGTATCTCCATCCGCATTTTGCCGTACGAGTCGCTCCACCACCCGACCCAGGGCCGATATCGCTCGATCCTTACAAGGAGCGGAGTGGCCCTGTTGGGACCATCTACTCTAAGCAGACCGGTACACTCGTAACTCGTGACCTCGGTGGAAAACATCACCACCACAAGAAGAGCCAAGCTCAGGGTCACGGCAAGTCCGATGGCCACGACAGCAGATATCCGCATACTGCGTCAGTATAACACGAAGCTATTCCCTGGGGTGGATCACGTCACCCGCTCTTTTGGTTCAAGGTTCGAAAGTGGTCTCTTTTCCCCTCCGCCAGAAAAAGTACTATCGAACTTTGCGTTTTGACGCTCAACCAAAAGCAAAACACCCAGTGAAAAGCACTGCGTGTTTTGCTTGGTTCGGGGGCTAGGATTCGAACCTAGATTAACGGCTCCAAAGGCCGCTGTCCTACCGTTGGACGACCCCCGATCAGGCCTGAAAAAAGGCGGGAGACCGCCTCGACCATAGACGGCTCGCCGCCCACTTTACGGTCCCGTATCCTCGGCGTCAACCTCCTCGGCTGTCGGTGCCGGGAAAAGATCGTCACTCATCGCCATCGCCCAGCTCAATTCCTGATCGTACATGAACATCCCCAGTCGCCAGGCATAGACCTCAATCTCGACCTGGGGCGCGGCACTTTCCTCGGTCGGCCGGTCGTGCCGGACTATCCGTACCACGATCTCCTGCTGACCGTCGCCATCCACGTCACTGAAAGAGACGGCAGCCCGCCGGACACCTGAGGTGCCGGACCAGAATTCAGCCGGGGCGACTGTGCCGTCCTTGAGTCGCATGTTGACCGGCCGCAACATCCTACCTTCCCTGACCATGACCAGGATGGCGTCTTTGGTCGGTCCCACCGCCCCGGCCACCAGAAGGAGTGCCGGTTCTTCCGGAGCCACCACCATGAGCGTCAGGTCGGGCAGCTCGACATACCGATTGACGCTGGGCGTGAGCGGCACCACCTGCCGTACCATGTGCTCACCCGCGGCACCGGCTTCGATCAGAGCCAACTGGGCCGCCCCTTCGGACAGATAGGCGACGGCATACGTCGGCACCGTCGTGGCGATGAATTCGACTACCGCCTCGTCCCCAGCCACGGCTCCGGCCGGCAATGCCGCCGTCGGCCCGGTCCGGATCGCCGATCTCTCCTGGATTGAGGACCGACCGGGCTGGCTCCGCTGCATGACGAAAGCCACCAGCAACGCGGTCAGGGCGATCCCGATGAACAAAAAAAGGACCGCCGCGTTCGATGAGGGGACCTTGTTCCATCTGCCGAACCGCATAATCTCAGACCTTCAGATACTTGGCCGTGGCCAGTTTGGTCGTCAGGAGAGACATCAGGGTCACCAGGAGGAACTGCAGACCGAAGACCTGCAGGAAGTTGGCGTTGTAGAAACCGATCACGTCCACGGCTTCCGTACCGAAGAAGGCCCGCAGGAAGGGCTGGGACACGGCGAGCGCCGGATAGAGCAGCGCCGCCGTCAGGATGACGGCCAGCAGGCCCCAGAAGACCGCCTCCACGTAAAAGGGACCGCGGATGAACCCGTCGGACGCGCCGACCAGGCGCATGATGCCGATCTCCTCACGGTGCGTATAGATCGACACCCGGATGGTGTTGAGGACGATAAGCAGCGTAATCAGTCCGAAGATGGCGCTGATGGCCAGCACGAACACCTCCACCCGATAGGCGATCGCCTCCAGCCGTTCGATCATCACCCGCCGGTCATCGAAGTTCTTCTCCTCGATAAGATTGGCGTAGACCGGTTCGTCGAGGGCGGAGAGGATCTTCGGATAATCCTCCAGGTTGCGGGCCTTGACTATGAGCGTCCCGCCGAAAGGATTGGATTCGACCTCGCCGAGTGCCTCGATGATGTCATGATCCTCGCTGTGCGTCTCGGAGAACTGCTCGAGGGCCCGGGATGCCGAGACGTATTCCACGTCCCGGACCTCGGGAAGGCTCAAGAGGGCGACTTTGACCGTCTGGATGCGGCTCTCCTCGACTTCGGGACCGAAATGCACGCTGACGTCGACCCGCGATTCTACGGTGGACAGGGCCACCTTGCCCAGCACGTTCATCACTACCAGCAGGTTGACCGAAACCAGGGTCAGCATCAGCACGCTGACCGTGGCCACGGACAGCCAGAAATTGCGGAAGAAATCCTGGAGGGCGAACCTGACGATGCGGGACACCGATACGATCATAGGACGTACTTGCCTTCCTCCTGGTCGGAGACGATAAGGCCACGGTCGATGGTGATGACCCGGCGCCGCAGCTCATTGACCACCTCACGGTTATGGGTCACCAGCACCACGGTGGTGCCGAACTCGTTGATCTTCTTGAGCAGGTCGATGATCTCGCGGGTATTGATAGAATCGAGGTTCCCGGTGGGTTCGTCGGCCACGATGATCTTGGGACGGTGCACTAGCGAACGGGCGATCACCGTGCGCTGCTTCTCGCCGCCCGAGATCTGCCAAGGATAACGGTCGGCCTTGCCGCTGAGCCCGACGATCCTGAGGGCCTGGGGCACGATGTGCCCGATCTTCCGGTGCGAAGCGCCGCAGACCTGCAGGGCAAAGGCCACATTCTCGTAGACCGTCTTCTTGGGAAGCAGCTTGAAATCCTGAAAGACCACGCCGATCTGCCGGCGCAGCAGAGGCACCTCCGAGGACTTGATCGAAGAGATGTCCCAACCGCCGATGACGATCTGACCCTTGGTAGGTCGCTCTTCGGCGATGAGCAGCTTGGCCAGGGTGGTCTTACCCGTGCCGCTCTGCCCGACGACCGACACGAACTCGCCCGGCCTGATATGCAGATTGACGTTCTGCAGGCCGACCACGTCCGGCGGATAGATCTTGGTGACGTTTTTGAGGCGAATCATAGAGGCATCAAGCCCACCCCATCCCCTTGCAATGCGATAAGATAAGTATATAATAACAGGCGCCAAGAGACAAAGGATATCCCGGCCGGCCATGCGGGGTTAGTACAATGGTAGTACATCTGCTTCCCAAGCAGGCGACGCGGGTTCGATTCCCGTACCCCGCTCCACCTCGAGGGATGCGTACGCAGTACGTATTCCGGATATCACGCCACCTTAGCTCAGTCGGTAGAGCAATGCTTTCGTAAAGCAGAGGTCCGGGGTTCGAATCCCCGAGGTGGCTCCATGACGAAGGAGCGGGCGAAAGCCTGTTTTTTCGTTCTTGATTATTGACGACGCGGCGGAGTGACGGTAGTGTTCGGAGCGTCCTTTCCATGCGGAGGCACCGGATGTTCACCAAAGCGATATATGAAGCGATCCGAGAGGCTCATCGCCAGATGAACGCGCGCCTGGAGACCCATAACCTGAAGGGTATCGGCTTCCTGGGCGGGCGCGAGGGGGAACCGGCGATAGTCGACATAAGGCGGGTCACCCGGACCGCGGTCGGCACCTTCGTCGAATTCCAGACCCTTTTCCCCAAGACGCCCACCTCGAACCGGCTCCTCAAAGACCAGGTCATCGGTGAGACACTGACGCTGCTCATGGATGCCGACGGTCGACCCTCAGACGGTACCGACATCGACGTCCGGGTCGGTGATCTGGACTTCCGCGGTACGGTCCGACATATCGGCGACCAATGGCATATCGACTGGCGAAATTCGTTCGGTGACGACGATACCAAATAGTCCTCGAACCGCCCCTCCTCGGGCGGTTTTCTCATGGCCCACGTGACCTCAAGTGCCCGACAGTCGCATGTCGCCGCAGCCTTGACAGGCCCCCGTCACCGGTATATCAAGTACCCGTCCGATACGCGCCCTTTCCAACAAGCGAGGTCAACATGGATACGGGATCCCGACACGAAACCACGCTCGAGAAATCGGCCGAAGAGACCGCATCGACCTCCCTCTGGTCCCAGTTCAAATAGTGCACTGCCCTGATGGTGCCGGCGGGCACGGCGCTCGGTCTGATCATCTGGTTGACGAGGCCCCCCGATTACGGTGTGCCGCTCCCCTTCATCATGGTCGCGATGATCGGCCTGTTCTCCGCCATGGCCTGCCTGCTCCTGATGCCCTTCAACACCACCGTGGCGGTCAATCGCTTCATCATGACGAAGTATCAGCCAAGCAAAGGGTGGCTGATGCGCGGCATCCTGGCGACCTCTGTCGTCCTGCTGATGCTCCTCGGTACCGGCGCGGTCGTGTTACCGTTTGCCTTCGGCGTCGAGATCACTTTAGTGAACTACCTGTTGAGCCTGCTGATCGCTGCCGGACTCAGTCTGACGCTGGCGATCATCGAAGTGGTCTTCATGATCCTGGTTTTCATCGTCCATGCGAAAATGGTCAAACGGAACCAACACGACCAGGAATCGCCGTCGGACGACCGATAAACCGCCTTTTCGGGCGGTTTTCTCTTTCGCGAAACGTTCTTGACGACAGGTCGACGGCTGGCATAATGGCCGCAGACCTTTGTGCAGACTGACCTTTCGAAAAGGAGAGAGGATGAAACGGACCATCGCCGCTTTCGTTTTCGGCGTCCTCGTTTGCGCCGCCGTCATCTCCGCCGTCACCGGAGCCCTGACCTCCAAGGCCGATGTCTCGTTCCTGGCGCTCGTCGGTCTGGCGGCGCTGTGCTATATCGGCGGCATGCTGCTCTATAGCCGGTTCGACAAGACCAACGGCAACGACAGCGGACTCATCGCCTTCTTCATCCTGACGATGATCTACGTCCCCACCGTAATCATCGCCCCGCTACTGGTGCTGTTCCTGGGACACGCCCTGCTCATCTCGGGGATCGCCGCCGGAGTGATCGTGGTCTCGGGCGTGGTCCTGGTGTCGTCACTCATCTTCTGAGCCGGCCTCGAGGACGGCAAGATAGGACGGCGCGAGAGGAGAACGTGATGCATCTCATCATCCTGATACTGCTGCTGCCCCTCGGCCCCTTGGCCTTCGGCGCTTCGGTCCTGTCACTGCTGCAGGGCGGGCACGAATCCCTGGCCGACGTATCTCTCGTCTTCCTGGTCCTGTTCGGACTGCTCACGGTCCTGTTCTTCGGCCGGTTCGGCCGGAGGGCGCCGCCCCGGTTCGCGGGGAATGCCGCTCTCGGCCTCGGCGGCGCTGCCGCCGCCCTGATGCTGCTGACGCTGCTGGCCGCTCCGGCCTACATCCTCTTCTTCGGCCAGGCGCTCGTCGTCACCTGCCTGGCCGCGATACTGATGCTGCTGATCGAAGGACTGATGTTCTTCGTCATCGGCTGAACTCCCCCCTTCCGATCCGCCACGATACGGCCGGATCGGTTTTTCTTTCCGCCGCGCCTGACGCCAAACGCCCCTGACGGGGCGTCTCCGAGGCCGTTCCGATGATGACCGTGCCGACTCAGCGCCTCTTCCACAGGCGAATCAGGCTTCCGGTCGCGCCGATGACGAAAGTGACGGGCAGGACGAGCATCGACATCAGGAAAAAGACCGGCTCATCTCCCAGTCCGGTGCGCTCCCAGAAATCCTCGCCGCCCAGCAGGATGAACAGCGCATAGACCAGGTTATGCAGGATGATACCGACGAATATCCCGGCCGCCGAGAGTCCGGTGAGGAGCAGATAGGCGCGTGTCCGGCCCTTCGGCCTCTCCCGGAAGGCCGAGACCGTCAACAGCAGGCCGAAGACGAAAAAGGCGGCGAACGGCACCAGGAAAATCTCCGATCCCTGGAACGGCTCACCCACCGCCGGTATGAACATCATCGCCAACACCAGGAGGAAGCCGGCGATCGTCGCACCGAATGATAACAAGGTGGGTCGGGTCATACTGGTTCCATTATAGCATCCGGACGGAGATCGCGGCCATGCGGTCCCGCAACGGACCTGTCCGGACAAAAAACGGACCCCCGGTAAGGGGGCCCGCAAAGACGGACAGGAAGCGCTTCACTTCTCCGGCGACGAGAAGACCTCTTCCACGATACCGGCGAAAGAGATCTCAGCGACATGTTTCGGATCGCTGCCGTCCCAGGTGTCGATGAAATCCCCCGGGATCAGTATCACCTCGTCGTCGCCGATGACGGACGGACCTCCGGCCCAGGTATCGTACGCCGTCTCGAAGACCGCGTTCCTGCCGTAGCCGTCACCGAAGATCCACCAGTACCAGACGTTGAGATCCAGTACCTGCGGTGGTCCGTCGTCCAGGCCCACCAGACAGCGGCCGCCCATGCCGCGCCGGCAACGCACCAGGTTGCGGAACGGCTGCAGACCGTGCCGGATGAACAGCAGGGCCGTCTCGCGATTGACATGCAGCCGGAGCGTCCCGCCGCGGGCCGGCACCGTGATGGTGGCCGTAGGCTCGGACAACGGTTCGCCGACCAACGGGTCGACCGGCTCCGGCTCGTCCGTATCCGCGGGCTCGTCGGAGGACGCGTCACGGACGCAGACGGACGGCGGCGAGAACGCCAGGACCAGGATGATGACGATCAGCAGCAGGGCCCCGACCAACGGCAGGACAGACAGGAAAAAAGGCATCTCTCACTCCTTCTGGAAAAAATAACCGGATACCGAAACCATGGACGAAGCTCCCGACTTCGTATGTCTTTAAGGTACTGTCCCCGAAAAGGACCGCTGAATATAGCATAAATCCAGCCGGGCGTCAACATCCCGTCCCGCTCCCGGCAACCGAAAGACCGCGCCGGAGCGCGGTCTTGGCTTTCCTGGCTGCAGAGGCGGCGGTCAGATCTCCAGATATTCCTTGACGTCGGCCTCTTCCACCTTCTCGTTGAGATATTCCTGCGCCGAGGGGAAAGAGAACAGGATGTGGCGGGCCTTGACCTTGACCACTTCACCGTCATCATCGGCCTCCACCTCGTCGACCCGGATGATATGGAAGCCGAACTGGGTCTCGACCAGACCGCTGATCTCCATCGGCCCGAGCGCGAAGGCCGCCACCTCGAACGGCGGGACCATCAGTCCCCGCCCGAACCAGCCGAGCTCGCCGCCGCGCTGGGCGTTGGACAGGTCCTCGCTGAATTCGGCCGCCAAGGCCTCGAAGTCCTCCCCGTCCCGCAGACGATCGAGCACCTCCTGGGCCCGGGCCTGGACCGGTCCCCGGATCGTCTCGTCCTGATTCATCGCCTCGGTCAGTTTGGTCTCCAGGACCAGCGGGACGATCACCTTCTCCTTGAACTGATCGACAGTCCATCCGTAGAGCTCGCGGATATCGGCTTCGACCTGCTCCTCGCCGCCGGCCTGCGACGTCAGCTTGCCGTACTCCTCCTCGATATCCTCGTCGGTCGCCTCCACGCCGTACCTCGCCGCCTCCTCGTTCAACACGGCCATGGCGATCAGCCGGTCCAGAACGTTACGCCTGATCTCGGACCCGGTCGGCGCGGGATCGGTCACGCCCTCGGCCACCTGCTGAGTGAAGAAGTTCTCCACTGTCGAGACGTCGTCCATGAAATCCGAATAACTGATCGACTCACCGTTGACCGTGGCTACGGGATAGGGTACGACGCTGGTCACGAGATCGGTCACCGGGCTCCTCCAGTCGAACTTGTAGATCCCTAGGGCGACCAGGCCGATTATGCCCAGGGCCAGCACGATGACCGCCGCGGCCGCCCCCAGGACCAGACCCTTGAAGATCGAGCGACTCCCCTGGTCGGGCGGGGTCACGGTCGCTGCGGACCCCTCATTGCCGGCCGCACGGACCTCTTCCGTGGCTGCCTCCTCGACTTTCTTCTCTTCACTCATAAATCATTCGTCGTTATTCTCTTCGTTATTGTCTTCTTCATTGTCTTCGCGGATGTCTCCATCTGGCGGGCCTAACAGACGTTTCAGCCATTTCTTCAGGTTGGAGAGGCCCTGCTGCCGAGGCCGCCCCTCTTCCGGGACTTCCGACAGCTCACGGGCCGACATCTCGCCCCTGATCACCACCACCTCTTCGCCGGGCTTGCGCAGGTTGAGCTTCAGGCGGGCATCGCGCTCGAAGACCTCCGATGAATCGAACCGACGCCCCAACTCCTCCAATTCCAGATTGCGCCTCTCGACCTCTGCCGCCCGGGCATCGAGAGCGTCTATCTCCTCCTGCAGTTCACGGTTCCGCGAATACTCTCCGTAGAAACCCCAGACCACCAGAGCCAGGAGCAGCAGATTCGCCGCCAGTACCCTCTTCATCCTCAGCAGGTCCAGTATCCTTTGTCGTCTCTTCGGCATGCCGGGATGGTCACATGGGCCGTTAATTATATACCAAAGGACCGGTCAGCCGTCCATCTCATCATCTTCCCCGTCCTCTCCCAAAAACTCCTCCAGCGCCTCCTCGCGCTCCCTGATCTCGCGCACGCCGAACTCCGACTTGCTGCCGCTGACCGCTTCCTGCACGGCCACCAAGAAGGCCCGAGCCTCGGCGTCAGTCAGGTCAGAGGCGGCATCGAGCAGGTCAGCCACCTTCTCGCTGCGGGCGCCCCCGTTAGACCGGGCCCGGAAAGAGGCGGCGGTCGAGGTGATGAGATGCTGGACGTCCTTCGGATGCTTGACGAAAGGCAGTTCCAGGTTGGTGTTGGCTCCCGCCGTCTGGACGACCACTGTACCGTAACGGAACAGCGTCCCCCAGACGCCCCTTATCCCGTAGGAGACGTCCTGGATCTTCTCGTACGGGGCCTCGGAGACGACGCGGTCGAAGAACCCGTGCTGGTCGATATCGACGATGCGATAGGTGGTGATGACGAAAGCGTTCCAATACCAGATCCAGAGGAGCCGGACGGCGAAGACCGCTCCGGCGATGACCGAGACGGAGAAACTGACCAGGCCCCAGGTCTCCAGGGACATCAGGGGAATCATGAAGAAGAACGGCGCGCCGATGAGCAGGGCGGCCAGCAGGGCCCGCAGGATATAGACCACCCAGAGGTGCCGTACGATGAGCAGCACCCGTTCGTCCTCCTTGAGTCTGGTGACCTTCGATACGTTCATGTCTTTTGCTGTCCTGAGCGTTCCCGGAGGGCCCGGCGGACGCGCCGACGATCGTCCCAGGGTATCTTCCGGCCGCCGGCGACGCAGATGGCCTGTTCGGCCCCCTTGCCAGTGATGAGCACCAGATCGCCTTCCCGGGCCAGGGCCACGGCCCTGTCTATCGCCTCACCGCGATCCGGCACGATGTGCAGGTCCTGACCCTCGCGCTTGCCGGCCTCAACGGCGCCGGCCGCCACCTGACGCATGATCTCCAATGGATCGTCATCATAGGGATCCTCGTCGGTGATGATGACAATATCA
>LJNP01000058.1 GCA_001303185.1 Parcubacteria bacterium SG8_24 | reverse complement strand
AGAAGGTAGACGTAGGCCTTGCGGTCCTTGACCCACAACAACAGGTGCAGCAGCGCGAGTATAAAGCTTGCGGCCGCGCTCATGGACCAGGCGATGGTAAGGATGCTCAAGTAATCTGCCCACTCAAGGATAGCGAGCGAGACATCCTAACAGCCGACGCTCCAGATGCGACTCGAGCGTCCGGTTTCCGGCCTAACGGTTGCAGCGGACGGGGCAAGTGCCCCGCCGCTGAACCGGAGCGATAGTGACCTAGGGTAGGCTATAGCCGTCGAGAGACCCCAGATTCTAGACGATCGGCAGCATTTTTGGGACCGATAGCATCCCTTTGGCGCTTGGTTCAGGCGTCCACACGTTGGTTATTGCGCGATTTGATATCGTATCCGCACCAGATCGAGCGACCAACGGGAGTGAGCCATCTTCGACCAAGCGGTAGCTCGAGATAGTGCTGGACAATACGATAGAGGACGGTCTGCTCGGGATGGCGATGGGAATATGCGGCCGGTGGACATCCGCATGACTCGGCGGCCATGGCGGCGGCTTCTGGGTTCGCGGGTTGCTGTTTTTATTAACAGTATAGGCATGATGGACAGGTCTGCACGCACCACGAACAACGGCGATATCGCGCCGGGTAACCGCGACGCCGCCAGCGCGGATAGTAAAGATGCCGAGGGTATACGGCAACAGCACCAGGCCCGTGTGCAGGACCTCCCCTTGTACGTCGAAGGAACACTCGGCTTCTCGAACTACGATCCTAAGTTCGTCGCCATCAGAGGCGATGAGCGACGCGAGATCCCGACGAAATGGAGCAGCTTCACCGCCACCGGCGGAATCGGTTGGGAGAAGTTTCTCGGGATTGTCGGTAATGACTTCCGCATCGGCTGGGTACAAACGTGCCCGGCCCTGGAGGAGATCCTGGACAAGCGGCGCGTCAAGTGCTTCCTCGTAGATCGTTTCAGAATCGGAGTCGAGCGCGCGCGAGGTGTTGGCGCGATCCTTTGGCCGCGAATCCGGGCCGGTGGCGAATGCCGAGAGCGGCATCGCCAACGGGTGGTTCGAAAAAGTATCGAAGGTCTCGGACACCTCAGCGGCCACCGGTCCGAACCCCAAGACATCGAAGTCGACGAATTCCGAGGCGGACTTCAGCTGAAAGTACTCCTGTGCGATGTTGCGTCCGCCGACAATCACCAGTTTTGATAACGGTTCAGGTCGAAGAGTCCCGCTTGGATCGGCTTATCCCGCCGGTATGCATCATGAAACCAGTCCGCAGTGCTCCAGAACTCTGGGCTCGTCCGGCGCGTGCCGTATCGGCCGACCAGGCGTTCGAAATCGTCGTCTGTCTTCAGCGATGCGTAATCCTCCGCAAATAGATCGATTTCGTCGATATCCACGAGGAAGAAAAAGTTCGGGTACGAACCCTCCAACCAGTCGACGACGGTGAGCGAATCCTTGCTGTAATCGCGGGTCTCGCTGTCCTCTTCGTCCTGAAACATGGAGGTGACGTTCTTGTAAGCCTTGTTGCGAATGACGGTATACGCCAGATCATTCGCCGCTTTGCGGTTGCGTGTTACCCGAATGAAGGTGACGTCCGGAAACGCGGCCAGCACACCGCCACGGGTGGCGGCAATCCGGCGCATGGCCTCGTCGGCTCTTCGCTTGTCGGCGCCAGCGCCTTTGGCGTGGCAGGGCGGCTGACCGCACCGATTGATGGTATCGCCGCTACCGAGCACCTTCGCAAGCTTCCGTTCCATTTGCTGATACAGCTCGCGCTGGGGGTCGCTCGTCATATAACCGGTGACGACGTCCTTGGACATCCAGGCATCGGTTTCGCCGATATCCATTTCCATGCCGGCGCGCATCCCCTGGTACCAGCCGTCGCGGATGGCCTTGCGGTGGCTCGTGGGCAGGAAGGAGAGAAAGGTGTCCTCCCCCTCCATCCGCAGGAAATCCATGTAAAGGCGCGTATTGAGTTGATGGCCGACGTTGCCGAAGACGTTGAAGCCCGCCACGAGCAGATAGTGGATACGTTCCAGCAACGGGAAGTCGATGACCCAGGCCGTTTCCGGATAGTCGCCGACGAAGCCAAAATCGACCGAGGCCGAGTCGAAGTGGCGGAACACGGTCAAGGCCGCGTTCGGATTATCGCCGTCGCCGTCCCATAGAAGGTCCATGGCGTCCGTGACATCGAGCGTGCCCATCGCCGCGAATTGCTTGAAGCGTTCGTCGGCATACCGCTGCTCGAGTGCCCGATAGTCGTTCCACGCGCCCAACAGGGAAATCCTCTCGCCTTGTGCGGACGGAATTTCCAGGTAATCGGACATCCGCTCGAGAAACTCAGGCCGATCCAATGTCGAATCCCTGTCCGGGTCAACGAAAACCACCCAGAACCGATCTTCGATCACGTTCAGCGCGATCATGCCCCGGCACACCGGCCCCTTGATGAAGCCCTCGATGAAGTAGCGCGCGTCATCGAGGAGAAACTCGTAGCGTGATCTTGGCGGGATAACCTTGAACGCCTTAAAGGGGTTTGCGGCGATTGCAGGGTCCCAGCCGGGCAGCTCCGTGACCTGGTAATCCGGTACCAGAAAGAGTCTCCTGTAGCGGGCCATGCGTTTGTTGGACAGCTCGTAGACAAGGTGTGTCTTGGCAACGATATCTCCTGGATGGCGCCGCAACCGGTAGTAAAGAACCGGTCCGGGATCATCATAGGGGCGGACGGTGGGGATCTCGTCGATCGGTTGCCCGGGACCCGTTCTGGAGCGGACGAGACGGTAAAACTCGCGGTCTCCGCTTCCCTTGAAGTGCATATGGCCCAGGAACAGATGCTCGTAGAGATACCTTGCCATGAGGCGCTGCTTGTTACCGGTGCCGTTGAGAAATCTCTCCCAGCGCTCGATCTGTCTTGCAGCAGGAGGGGACGGCGGCTTTGGGCCCGGCATGGGTGCCCCCTGTGCCAGCCAGTGAGCCAATGTGCGGAACTCTTCATCAGACAGATTGGGCATTGCGAAGGGCATACCCTGGTCTGGAAATCGTGCAGCGTAGGCGTCGAACTCGTCTGCCGTGGGGCAGGTCTGCTTTCGGTCCAGCGCGAGATCGAATGCATCGGACAACCTGCCGGAACGCGCCTGCGGATTCACCTCTTTCAGGCGCAGCATCTTGTACATGACCGATTGGTCGAGGTTTTTCTCGGCGCTCGCCTTACCCTCGTTGAGTACGCCGTGAAAGCCCTTGCCGCGCCATTCGTCCGGTGTATTCGCATCTATGTACAGTCGCGTCGGAGACATGGTTGTGAAGCGCGCGCCGTCGTAGACCTTCTCCTTGCTGGCGCCGCGGTTAATGCCTTCCGGCGACGACAATTTCAGTTGACAGGGGGCGTCGTAGCAGCCGTGGCAGACGACGCAGCGCCGCCCCAGAATGGGTCTGACCTCGGCTGCGAAGGAAACCTTCTCTACCGGGAGAGTCTGCAGCAGGCCGTGGTCGATCTGCGCCACCCGATTGGCGTCATCCGGCCTCTTTGGTGCGCAAGCTGCGACGGCAAAACAAACAGCGGCGATCATGAGGAGCGACAGCGGCAAGGACGTGAGTCGGCGGTGGTGTCGATGCGTTACCATGAGGGGATGCGATACGCTTGGAGTCGGGAAATGGTGAATGCTAGGAGAACCCACGCTGTCCGGCAACAAACAGCTGAGCGCGATCAGGCGGAATCAATGGGTTACGCTCATGTTTGATAGGAGGGGGACATCGAAAAGACCTGGTGTCTGCCGGATATCAGAAAAGTAGAATGTTAACGAACGATTCGATGACGACCGATGAAGAAAATGAACTATTGGCCATCCTCGCCAAGAGCGAGACGGAACCGCGAAATGCGGTTTCTCGCTTCCTTCAATGTCTGTCGACGGCATCGGCGCCCGGTTCCCAGAGACGCGACGGGTTACGTCAACTCTTACCGAAGGTCGGTACCTTTCGGTGCCGGGATGCTTGTCTCACCGCGCATCCGCGTCGGTATTCGCGCTTGCCTCTTCGGCGCCATCCGATTCACTGCGGTCCTCGCCCTGCTTTTTGCGGCGGGCTGCGCGAGCTTTGACCCCAGGCCGGGGCGGGGAGCGGGATTCATGGAGCGAACCCAGACGCAGACACGGAGTGACGTCACCGTCACGGTCGCGGTGCCGAGCGCCGAGGAAGCGGCCGCGGTCTTCGGCGTTCCTCTTAAACGGCGCGGCATACAGCCCGTCTGGGTGCGAATCGAGAACAGCGACGACGCGGAGTATCTCTTTCTACCGGCGTACATGGACCCAGACTATTTCTCTCCGCAGGAGGTAGCTTGGATGTATCGCTCCGGCTTCTCGTCGCGAGCCGAGCGGGACATGCAGGTGTATCTCGACGAGCAGGCTATTCATCTCTCCATCCCAGCGGGCGAGGTCCGAGAGGGGTTTGTCCTTACCAACCAGGATTACGGCGTCAAGCATGTCAGCGTCGTTCTCTATCACCCGGGCCATACGAAGATCTTCGAGTTCGTTGTCGAGGTGCCGGGCATCCAGGCAGACTACAAGCAGGTCGATTTCGACAAAGCGGTCCCCGAGCAAAGCAGACACGAGGTCGATCTGGACGGACTGCGCCGGGCAATCGAGGCCTATCCGTGCTGCGTGTTGGGTCCGGACGGCGTGACTCCGGGCGATCCGCTCAATATCGTTATCGTCGGGCCGGGACACGGCAATAGCTTCCACCCGTTCGTGCGACGCGGGTGGGATCCCGCCGAGACGGTTACCGGCAGCACGGTCGTGAGCACCATCTGGTCATCACTTTTCGGTAGTGAATATCGCACCTCGCCGGTCTCGGCGCTTTTTCTCGACGGCCGAAAGCAGGACATTGCGCTTCAGAAGGCACGCGGTTCCGTCGATGAGCGTAACCACCTGCGGCTATGGCTCACACCGCTGACCTTTGAGGGCAGAGACGTCTGGATCGGACAGATCAGTCGCGACATTGGCGTCAGGCTGTCCTCGAAGACGATCACCACCCACAAGATCGACCCGGACGTGGACGAGACCCGCGACTACCTGCTCCAGGACCTGCTGCTATCGGGCAGCCTGGCCGGCGTCGGGTACGTCAAGGGTGTCGGGGCGGCAACGCCGGAGGATCCCCGTTTCAACTATACCCTCGACCCCTATTTCACCGACGGGCTGCGTCTTGTTTTGTTCGTGAGCGAGGACTATGCGTCCCCCGATAACCTGCAAGTGATCTGGGATCGACAGAGTGAGCTATAGATCGCTTGTCGTTTCCTTGAGGTTCGAGGAGAACCTTAACGGGGCTGCAGCATGACGGACGAACGAAATCCCTCTGCACGGGGTTCGGACGCGGGCAACCCCACCAGGGCGAGTCATTTTCTGCACCGCCGGCGCATTCGTCTCGGCATCATCGTTGCCGCCGTCGTCGCGTTACTCATTCTGATTTTCTCGTACGTGCCGGGTTATGTCGCCAGGCACCTGTGGCTCGGCCCGGTGCGCTTCGGGATCGGGCCTTCGAACCCCGGGCAACTGGGCGAGCTGGGCCTGAGACTACGGGTCGCCCCGCTCCTGGAGCGAAAGGTGTCCATCGACCGACTGCTGCTCCGGGGGATCGATGTGACCGTTATCCGCGATGGAGATGACGCGGTCCATTTGAACGGCATTCCATTGCACCGTTTCATCCCTCCCCCGAGTGCGGCCGGGACGCCCGAAGAGAGTGGCGAGGGCTGGGCGGCGGGTGTAGATACCCTCGAGCTGCGTGATTCACGGCTGCACTTCCGGGACAGGGATGGCGGCGAGCTGGAGGTGGAGGTCGACCGGCTCGCCCTGATGGGTTTCAAAACTTGGGAGCCGGAGCGGCCGGGGCGGTTCGAGCTTGCTGCACGGCTGAATGACATTCGGTTGAACTGGACCGGAGAGGCGCGTCCCTTCGCCGACAGCATAACGCTCGCCATAGACTCCCGCACGGAGCAGGCGGACCTGCCCAAGCTGGTCCGCTTAACGGGACCTTTGGGACTGGACCGGCATGCGGGAACCTTTGACGCTCACCTCAAGCACTCCT
>LJNP01000014.1 GCA_001303185.1 Parcubacteria bacterium SG8_24 | reverse complement strand
GACGGAGCAACGGCCACGCTAACACCTTCCGGCGCGCTCAGGGCCTGATCGGAAGTCGCCTCAGCCAAGAGAGACCCGAAGGCCTGGTCACCGAGCTGCTCGAACTGCGGCACCGTGGAGAGCGATATATCGGCCAAATGAATCTCCTCCCCTTCCTGAATCAATGACAGATAGACGATACCGGCGGCGAGTACGACCACGACAGCAGCGCCGCCGAACGCATAGATGATCCTGTACATAAGATTCATGTTTTATGATTTCTTTACTGTCCTCACTGAAGGTAGCCAGGCGACCTCATTCCCCCTTGATGACGGCGACCGGCTTGAGCCGGGCCACCCGCCGGGAGAGGCCGGCCTGTTCGACCACGTCGACCACTTCCTCGACGTCCTTATAGGCTCGGGGGGCCTCTTCGGCCAGCCCCTTGTCCGAGTAACATTTGACGGCGATCCCCTGGGATTCGAGCCGCTCCCGCAGCTCCTTGCCCGAGACGGCGCGCTTGGCCGCGTGACGGCTCATCCGCCGGCCGGCGCCGTGACAGACCGTGCCGAAGGAGTCCCGCATCGCCTGTTCGGTACCGCAGAGCACGTAGGAGGCCGTGCCCATGGTCCCCGGGATGAGCACCGGCTGGCCGGCCTGGCGATAGGCCTCAGGTATCTCCGGATGTCCCGGCCCGAAAGCCCGGGTAGCGCCCTTGCGGTGGATCAGCAGCCGCTTCTGCTGTCCGTCGATCTCGTAGGTCTCCTCCTTGGCCATGTTGTGGGCCACGTCATAGAGCAGGTCCAGGCGGCTCCCGGCGCCGAACATCTCCTGCCATTCGATGCGGACGTGATGCATGATCACCTGCCGGTTGGCGAAGGCGTAATTGGCCGCGGCGTTCATGGCCGCCAGATAGTTCCGCCCTTCAGGACTGTCGGCCGGAGCGCAGGCCAGTTCCTTGTCCGGCAGGTCGAAACCGTATTCCGGCAGCTTGTTCAGCATGGTCCGGACGTAATCGGTGCAGACCTGGTGCCCCAGGCCGCGGGAACCGCAATGGATGGCCACGGCGATCTGGTCCGGGAAGATTCCGAAGGCTTCGGCCACTTCCTCATCGAAGATCTCATCGACCCGCTGGACCTCGAGGAAATGGTTGCCGCTGCCGAGCGTGCCCAGCTGATCCCGGCCGCGCGCCTTGGCCCGGGAGCTCACCGCCGCCGGATCGGCGCCGGGAATCGCTCCGGAGGCCTCGATATGCGGCAGGTCCTCGGGCCGGCCCATCTCCCGCTTGACGCACCAAGCCGCGCCCTCGCGCAAGACCGCCTCCATCTCCTGATCCGTGACCTTGAGACGACCGCCGCGGCCGGTGCCGGAGGGAATGGCCCGGGCCAGCTCATTGGCCATCTCCATGGCCCGGTCCCTGACCTCGGCATGACGCTTATCCGAAAGAAGCAGGCGCACGCCGCAATTGATGTCATAACCTACGCCGCCCGGCGAGACGACGCCGTGCGGCAGCTCGGTCGCCGCCACCCCGCCGATAGGGAAACCGTAACCCTCATGCATATCCGGCATGGCCAGGACATGGCGGACCACGCCGGGCAGGGTGCTGACGTTGAGCAACTGATCGATGGAGCGGTCCGTAGCCACCTCGTCGAGCATCGACTTGGAGACGTAAAACCGGGCCGGTACGCGCATGCCCGGACGGGAACCCACGGGTATCTCGAAAAGATACGGCGCGATCTGCTTCATCAGTTGGCGCGATTCGAGCGTCATACGTCGAACAGGACCTTGGCGGTCCAGTCACCCGAGGGGAGACGATGGATGACCAGCCCGTGATAGGTAGCCGCCTTGATCTCGGTCTCCAGATGAGTCGTGGGGCGGCCCAAGAACACCCCCTCCACCCGGTCGCCGGTCAACGAAGCGATGCGGGCGTCGGAGTAGGCTTCGTGATTGATGTTGGCCAGACCGATCGCCTCGTTCAGGAAATTGACCAGGAGCGTCTCCAGATCACTGCCGGACACGCTGAACTCGCGCTCGACCTGTTGGGCCCCCTCGCTGAAGACCGGCTCGGCGGCCGCGGTCATGCCCTGCAGCACGGCGGCGAAGACCTCCTGTTTGGTCGGCGCTTCGGCCCGGACGGCCAAATCGCCGGTGTGAGGCAAAATCTCGTAATGGCTCATGGGCCTATTCTAGCATCCTATCCAGACCCCGTCAGCCGATGTTTGAGGATAAGAAATCCGCCCCGTCAGGGGCGGATTTCGGTCCATGTTTTCGTCACCGTTTAGGGTCTGAAGAAGGAATAGCCCTGCATCTGGAGATCGGCGACCGCGCCGATACCCGAATTCACGAACTCCACACCCGGGATGAAGGCATCGAGCTGGTTACCCTCAATCGGTGTCACCGGCGAATCCTCACCGAAATAATTGGCGGGGTAATTGCCGGCCAGCAGACCTTTCTCAGTGAACACCCGGACGGTATTGAGACAGATCCGGAACGTGACGCCCTTGGACATGAGCGTCTTGACCAGACCCTCATAAGGATTGCCGCCCTTGGGCTTGACCTCTGTCAGGTACTTATCGGTCAGAAGCAACTTCACGCCCGGACCGTTGGCCACAACGACGATGTCATAGTCCTCCGGAGCAATGCCCTGCGTCTCGTAATCCCGCAGGAGATTCATCAGTTGACCGAGCTGTTCAGCCCGGGGCCGGGTGACTGTGGCGCCTCCAGCTGCCGCTGCCTTGCTCTGATATGTCTGCATGGTACATTCGGCCGGCCACTGCACGCCTGTGATCAACTCGTTGTGTTCGTCCCGACAGATACCCGAGAGCAGCGACATCCACTGGATATGCTTGTGGTACGTCAGACAGTGGGTCTTCTCCGCCATGTCCGGATCGAGCAGGGCCTTGAACGGCTTGGCGCTCGCCGTGTCGAGAGGGTCCATCATCGCCTCGGTGTCGCAGCTCCAATTCGATTCGGACTGCGGAATGACCACGGCCGGAGCGGCCTGGCCCTCCTCCACAGCCGGTCCAATCCAGGAGCGGACCGCGAAGTCGCCGACCAGGACGAAGACCGCCACCAGGAGAAGCGCCACGTAGTGATGGACGATGATGTTCCTGTATTCGCAATGTTCCATAATCATTGATTGATTAATGATTATTCTTTAAGACATTTCCATCACGGACGGCCAACCCGGTTTAGGCCTATTTTTGTTTATTTTGACTTAGGTCCCCCCTCCATAAAAGCGTATATGAATATTATATCATGTTGACCGGGGGGGGCGCCAAAAGAAAAAGCCGCCCGCTGGGCGGCTCGGCTGGCGGTCGGCTAGAGGAGCTGGCAGAAGACGTAGATGAACATCCCGCCCAAGGCCAGCAGCAACAGGCTGAGGGCGGCGAAGAGGGCACCATAGCCCCATTCTCCGTAGCGACAGCACCTGATGGCCTGACGGATGCAGAGCACCGCTCCCAGACCCGTCCCGGCCGATCCGACCAAGACAGCGAGATACACCATCAACTCCCCCAGCCATTCGGGACCGGGATTGAAGATGACCCTCGCTGCCTCTTGCCGCGAGCAGCCGATCATGCCGCCGGCGAGCAGGCAGAGGGCCGGCAGTATCCCCTGCCCTATCAAGTATCCGCATCGTCTCATGTCCGTTACCTCCCAGTGGGGAAACCAGTACGACAATTGCCTCTCATCCCATCATCATAGGAGAGACGTCGCGATCCGCGGGATCCAGGATGTCTCTAGCCGGTTGGAAGGAACGCATCGGACAGTCCCTTCTTATCCTTTCATCGCCGGACCGTCAATCGCGGACAAAAAAACCGCCCCAGGAAGCGGGCGGCAACTGTGCCTATTTCCCGTCGACGAGGATGTGATCCTCCTCTTTCCAGGGGGGCCACGTATGGACGACCATCCTGACCGCATCGCCTTCGGCCCAATGGACCTGTCCCGGCCGGATATAGAACCGCTCGCCCGGACGGACCACGTGCGTCTCGCCGTCCACGTGGACGGTCAGGATACCGGCCTCGACGCCATATCGTTCCCAGGAGACGTGATGCAGGTGCGGCTCTGACCGGTCGATGATCACCACCGCACAGCTCTCTTCAAAATCCTTCCAGACCTCCACGATGACCTCTTGAGGATCGTCTTCAGGCAACAGGACGACCTTCTTGTCAGGGAACTCCCTGCGAAGGTCCTCGATCACTTTCCGGTCCATGGATACCCCCTGTCGATCAATTTGAAAAGATACGACGCACCTTATCCGCTTACCTGTGCGCCGTCAACAAAAAAAGGCCGTGGGGCCTCCGCCGCCTCAAAGCCGTGAACATCAGTACGACAACAAGTACTGCAGCGGATTGACCGGGATGCCGTTCAGGCGGGTCTCGAAATGGAGGTGCGGGCCGGTAGAGAGACGTCCGGCGCCCGGGGTGCCCGGCATGCCGCCGGAATAGCCGATGACCTCGCCGCGCTCGACGAAGGTGTCCTCGCGCACCGTGATGCGCGACAGGTGGCCGTAGACCGTGGCCACGTCGTTGCCGTGGATGATCATGACGTAGCTGTAGCCCATGCCGGCGTCCTTGGCCCGGCCGATGATGCCGGTGGCCGCCGAACGGACCGGCGTGCCCTGGTAGGCGCGGATATCGATGCCCGGATGCTCGAAGATGTGCCGGAACGGATAGTCGGGGTCATGGAAGGTGGCCGAAAGGCCGCGGACCGGCTCGATCGGCCAGGAGAGCACCGAATCCGCCCCCTTGAGCCGGTCGGCCACGTCCATCTTCTGCCGCAGCATCCTCTCCAGATAGACGATCTCCGAGTCGGCCTCGGCCTGTTCCCGCTTCAGTTCGGCCAGCACGTAGCGGTAACGGAGCTCCGACTGCTGCGTCTCGACGAGCAGGTTCTCCTGGGTCGCCCGGTCGTCCTCCAGTTCCCGGCGCGCCACCTCGAGAGCCCGCTTCTGCTCGGAGACCTTGACCTTCTTGTCCTCGCGCTGCTGACGCTGGCCCTGGAGATCATTGTGCAGCGACTGGACCTGCAGCAGCGCCTCCCTGACGCCCCGCTGCATCTGGGCCACCGAGTACATGGCGTCGAAGAAACCGGAGAAAGACTCGTGGGCCAGGAGCAGCTCGAGCGTGCTCTTCTGGAACTGGGCCCGGTAGAGACGGCGGGCCAGCGAGCCCATAATATCCCGCTCCCGCCCCATCTGGTGTTCCTTGTCAGCGATCTTGGCGTCGAGGCCGGAGATCTGCAGCTCGAGCATCTCGATCTCGTCCTTGGCGATCTCGATGTCGAGCTCGGTCTTCATGATCCGGTTACCGAACAAAGCCAGCTGCTCCTGGAGCGAGGCCGACTCCTCCTTCTTCTCCATGATCATCGACTTATACTGGTCGATCTTGGAGTTGAGCTGCTCGACCTCCTTCTTCTTCTGGTTGACCTCCTGGTTGATCTCATCGATCTGGTCGCGCACCCCGGCGTCGTCGTCGGCGCTGACGGTGCCGCCGGAGAGTACCAGAAGCGTACCGCTCATAGCGACCATGAGTGCCGTCACCAACAGTATCCTGCCGCCGTTTTTCGCATTGCGTACGGTCATGTCAGTGCCTTGAGCGCGTCCTGCAGACGCCGTAAAGTCCTTTCCCGACCGAGGACCCAGGCCACCTCGAACGGCCCGGGCGAGGCGGTCCGCGCGGTGAGCGCCACCCGCATCGGCCAGAGGGTCTCGGCGTTGGTCCAACCCTTACCGGAGATGAAGGCGAACAGGTCGCGTTCGATCACCTGGGGATCCTCGAAATATCCCTCATCCTGGTCCTGCAGATATCCGATCAGCCCGGCGAGCCGCTCCCGGGCCGTCGCCGCGTCGGACTTCTTCCCGGGGATCATCGCCGGATCGTACTCGAGCGCCGGGGCGAAGAGGAAGGACAAGGCCTCGGGCAGCTCAGACAGGGTGCTGATCCGCTCGCGTTCGATGACCGCGGCCCGCTCCAGGAATTCCGCCGAGACCGGCTCGCTGTCCGCCGCCCTGACGTAACCGCCGTCGGACCGGCCAACCAGGCCCGCTTCGACCAGGAACGGTGTGGCCGCTTCAGCCAGCTCGGGCTCGGAGAGCGCCTTGAGGTATTCCCGGTTCATCCAGTCAAGCTTCCGCAGGTCGAACACGGCGCCGCCGGCGTTCACCTTGCCGAGATCGAAAGCTTCGGCCAGCTCCTCCGGAGTGAACAGCTCCCGGTCGGCGCTGGGGTTCCAGCCGAGCAGAGCCACGAAATTGACTAGAGCCTCCGGCAGGTAGCCTTTGCGCCGGTAGTCCTCGACGGCCACGTCACCCTGCCGTTTGGAGAGCTTGGACCGGTCGGCGTTGAGCAGCAGCGGCAGGTGGGCGAACTGAGGTGGTTCCCAGCCGAACGCCCGGTAGAGCAGCACGTGCTTCGGGGTGGACGAGATCCATTCCTCGCCCCGGATGACGTGAGTGATGCCCATCAGACGGTCGTCCACCACGTTGGCCAGGTGGTAGGTGGGGTAACCGTCGGATTTGAGGAGCACCTGATCGTCGATCTCACGGTTCTCGAAACGGACCTGGCCCCGGATGGTGTCGTCGAACTCGACGACACCTTCGTCCGGGACCCGCAGACGCACCACATGAGGCACGCCTTCCTTGATCTTTACCTCCTCCTCATCGTCGGCCAATTCCCGACAGCATCTATTATACATGAAGCGACCGCCCTCGGCTATCGCTTTTTGCCTCTCTTCAGCCAACTTCTCTGGAGTGCAGAAGCAGCGGTAGGCCTGACCCTGTTCGAGCAGCAGGTCCACGTGTCGCCGGTAGGTCTCCAGGCGCTCCGACTGGACATAGGGTCCGCGGTCGCCCTTCTCCCGGAGCTTCCCCCGGTCGTCGAGGTACGGACCTTCGTCCGGCACGATGCCGGCCCACCCGAGAGTCCGGATGATGTTCTCGACCCCGCCCTCGACCAGGCGCGAACGGTCGGTGTCCTCGATACGCAAAACCAGGACACCCCCGTGCCGCTTGGCGAACAACCAGTTATAGAGGGCGGTGCGCAGACCGCCGACATGGAGAAAACCCGTCGGAGACGGGGCAAAACGTACTCTTACCATGAGCTTATCCTATCACCCTTTGCGGGTCAGGACCAGCAGCGGGAAGACGACCACGGCCCGCCAGATGCGCCGCCAGCGCCACGGCTCCTGGATGAGCCTCCAGAGCCACTCCAGGCCGCTCCGGCGCATCCAGGCCGGGGCCCGCCGGACCCGGCCGGAGATGAAATCGAAGGCTCCGCCGACGCCCACGGCCACCCGGACCGACGGCAGCCCGTCGAGATGGGCGGCGATCCACTCCTCCTGGGTGCCGTGTCCGAAAGCGACGAGCAGGATATCCGGCGCCGCCTGGCGCACGGCGGCGAGCGTCCCCTCCCCGATCCTCGGCACGCCGGCGGCATCGCGCCCGACCTTACCGCCGTCGGTGGCGCCGACGACCTTGAGTCCCGGATATCGGCCGCGCAGCACCTCGGCGGCGGCCCGGGCCACGCCCTCAGCGGCCCCCAGAAGGAAGACGCTGAAACCGCGCTCGGCGGCCAGCGCGGCGAGGTCATCGGTGAGATCGGTGCCGGTCACCCGCTCCGGAAGGCGCCGGCCGCGCATCCGGGCCGCCAGCCGAAGACCGGTCCCGTCCGGTATCGCCAGACAGGAGGCGTTGAGCGCGTCCCGGAACCGCGGCTGGCGGGTGGCCTGGACCAGCATCTCCGGATTGGGCGTGACCACGTAATGGCCCGGTCCGCTGTCCAGGAAGGATGTGATTTTCCCCAAGGCCTCGGCGGCGGTCACGGCGTCGATCCGGACGCCCAGTATCTTGAGACTCTCCATAGGCATAAGGCCAGTCTAGCACGGCCAAGAAAAAAGGCCGATGAGATATCGGCCCCTGAGGGGGTTCAGGACTTGATGTTGCCGCCGCCGGCACACTTGGCGTAAACGATCATCAGCGGCACGGCGACGGTCAGGACCACGGCGGTCATGCCTGCAGCCAAGGCCACCTGGACTGCTTTTCCCGCAAACTTTCTCATGAGCGTCCTCCTTGGGAAAATGACGCATCGCAGCATTGGAGCATCGGATCACCTTACACTACCGAGGGCCTTCAGTCAAGCCTGACACGGTGGATTTGAACGACCGGGCGAATCGGATTATCATCAGCATACGGTCGAACGGGTCTGGAACCCGCCGGCCCCAATAAGATAAGAAGGGAGGGGGTACGTCATGCCTATACACTTCATCACCGGCAGTGACCACAAGTTCGCCGAAGCCCGGGAGATCATCCCGGAGCTGGTCCGGCTCAGGCTGCACCTGCCCGAGATCCAGGCGGTGGATCCCCGAGAGGTGATCACGGCCAAACTGCAGGCGGCGCGCCGGGAACAGGACGGCCGGCTGGTGGTCGAGGACACCTCGCTGTATCTCGACTGCCTCGGCGGCCGGCTGCCCGGACCGCTCATCAAGTGGTTCATCGAGACGCTCAAGGCGCCGGGAATCTTCGAGCTGGCCGACAAGTACGGCATCTACGGCGCCCGGGCGGCGGTGATGATCGGCTACACCCACGGCGAGAAGATCAGTTTCTTCGAGGGCGACGTCACGGGACGGCTAGTCGCCCCGCGGGGCGACAACGGTTTCGGCTTCGATCCGATCTTCCAGCCGGACGGCTCGTCACGGACCTTCGCCGAGATGACCCGCGAGGAGAAGTGCATGGACAGCCACCGCAAGCGGGCCTTCCAGGCCCTGCAGCGGTCCCTCGAGGGCTGAACCGACAGCGACCCTAAATACCATCAAAAGACGGCGACCGCCGTCTCTTTTTTTGGCCCGCTCCCCTCTTGACAGCAGCTCCGGGCCGGTCCAGAATACTGATTAGCACTCGGGTATCGAGAGTGCTAATCCGTTTACCCGAGACGAATATCGCTTATGATACCGAAGAATTTCACCACGAAATCACAGGAAGCGCTGGAGGCGGCCCAGGCCGCGGCCTTCGACCGCGGCCATCCGGAGCTCCAGCCGCTCCATATCCTGGCCGGACTGCTCCAGCAGGACGAGGGGGTGGTCCGCGAGATATGCAAGAAGATCGGCGCCGACCCGACCGCCCTGGCGGCGGAGGCGGACCGGACGCTCGACACCCTGCCGAGGCGCGACCAGCCGTCGGCCAGCGCCCAGCTGATCCTGCCGACGGCGACGATCAAGGTCTTCCGTCAGGCGGACAAGGAGTCGAAATCGTTCGGCGACGACTACATCTCGACCGAACACCTGCTACTGGGTCTGCTCGGCGCCGCCTCGGAGGCCCAGAAGATCCTGGAAGGGGCCGGCGTGGCCCGGGACCGCGTGCTGCACGTGCTCAAGGAGATCCGGGGCAGCCAGCGGGTCGATTCCCCCGAACCCGAGCAGAAATACCAGGCGCTCCGCAAGTACTCCCGCAACCTGACCGAACTGGCCCGTAACGAGAAGCTCGATCCGGTGATCGGCCGCGACGAGGAGATCCGCCGCGTCATGCAGGTGCTGTCGCGGCGTACCAAGAACAATCCGGTGCTGATCGGCGAAGCCGGGACCGGTAAGACAGCAATCGTCGAAGGTCTGGCCCAGCGCATCGTCCAGGGCGACGTGCCCGAATCGCTCAAGGACAAGGAGCTGGTGTCGCTCGATATCGGCTCGCTCGTCGCCGGCTCCAAGTTCCGCGGCGAGTTCGAGGACCGGCTCAAGGCGGTGCTCAAGGAGGTCGAACAGTCGGCCGGACGGATCATCCTGTTCATCGACGAGCTGCACACCCTGGTCGGCGCCGGAGCGACCGACGGTTCGTCGATGGACGCGGCCAACATGCTCAAGCCGGCGCTGGCCCGAGGCGAACTGCGTGCCGTCGGGGCGACCACGCTCAAGGAATACCAGAAGCATATCGAGAAGGATCCGGCGCTGGAACGGCGCTTCCAGCCGGTCTACGTGGCCGAACCGGCCGCCGAAGACGCCATCGCCATCCTGCGCGGCATCAAGGAACGCTACGAGCTGCATCATGGGGTGCGTATCACCGATCCGGCGGTGGTGGCCGCGGTGACGCTGACCGACCGCTACATCCAGGACCGTTTCCTGCCCGACAAGGCGGTCGACGTGATCGACGAGGCGGCTTCGGCCCTGCGCATGGAGATCGACTCCGAACCGGAGGAGCTTGACCGACTCAAGCGCGACATGATGCGCCTGGAGATCGAGAAGCGGGCGCTGGCCAAGGAGACGGACAAGGATTCGATGCGTCGGCGCGACCAGGCGGAGAAGGAGCTCTCCGAGATCAAGGAGAAATACGCCTCGCTCGACCTGGCCTGGAAGAACGAGAAGGATGTCATCATCGAGATGCGGGCGGCCAAGGAGAAGATCGACCGCTCCAAGCAGGAGGCGGAGATCGCCGAACGCGAAGGCGACCTGTCGAAGGTGGCCGAGATACGCTACGGCCGGATACCCGAGACGGAGAAGGACCTCAAGAGGATCGAGGAGCGGCTGAAGAAGATCCGGAAGGATCACCGTTTCCTCAAGGAAGAGGTGACGGAAGAGGATATCGCCTCGGTGGTCTCCCGCTGGACCGGTATCCCAGTCAACCGGATGCTCGAAGAGGAGGCGGCCAAGCTGGCCCGCATGGAAGAGACGGTCGGGGCGCGAGTGATCGGCCAGGACGATGCTGTCCGGGCCGTAGCCAACGCCGTACGCCGGTCCCGGGCCGGCATCTCGGAGGAGAACCGGCCGATCGGCTCGTTCCTCTTCCTGGGGCCGACCGGCGTGGGCAAGACCGAACTGGCCCGGGCCTTGGCCGAATTCATGTTCAACGACGAGACGGCGATGATCCGCCTGGACATGTCGGAATACGGCGAGCGCCACACCGTCTCCCGCATGCTCGGTTCGCCGCCCGGCTATGTCGGCCACGAGGAGGGCGGCCAGCTCACCGAACTGGTGCGCCGCCGGCCCTACTCGGTGGTGCTGTTCGACGAGATCGAGAAGGCCCATCCCGACGTCTGGAACACCCTGCTGCAGATCCTCGACGAGGGCCACCTGACCGACGCCAAAGGCCGCCGGGTCAACTTCAAGAACACCATCATCATCATGACCTCGAACGTCGGATCGGACACGGTGCTCGACTTCGACAAGCGCAAGGCGGAGATCGGCTTCGAGGAGGGGGGCGGCACCGATCCGCACGAAACGGTCCGACGTCAGGTGCTGAGCCAGCTCCAGGAACGGTTCAAGCCGGAATTCCTCAACCGGCTCGACGAGATGATCGTCTTCCGGCCGCTGGAGAAGGAGGACATCGCCAGGATCGTCACCCTGCAGGTGACCCGCATCGCCGAACGGCTCAGCTCGCAGCACATCGGACTCGAGGTGTCCCCGGCCGCCAAGAAACTCCTGGCCGAGAAAGGGTTCGACCCGGTGTTCGGCGCCCGGCCGCTCAAACGGACGATCCAGCAGGAGATACTCGATCCCCTGGCCCTGAAGATCATCGAGGGCGAGGTCAAGGAGGATGACCGGGTCCTGGTGGAGGTGCGCCAGGGCAAGATAGCGCTCAAGAAGAAGTGAAGCACCGTCCGTCGACCATGGACGAAAAGGCCCCGGGACGACCGGGGCCTTTTCGTAGGATCACGACGCAAAGAACCGTTCAGGCAGTGATGAGATCGGCGATCGAGCCGAAGAACTGACGATAGAGGGCGCGCAATTTCCTTCGTGCCATATGACTGATGCTTGGCACCGTGGTATACTTAGTGTCGCCACAGTGCGACAGGTCGTCATCGGTCTGACCGGCGACGACCGGGGAAACACCGCTCCCATCTCCCACGGACGCGGTGTTTTCTTTTCGACCTTTAGGAAAAGGACGGCGATGTACGGAAATCCCTGATCACGGCGCGGACGACTCCCTGGACCGTGATCTCCTTGACGTAGATCGGTTTCATCCTGCGGTTGGCCGGCTGCAGCCTGACCCGACCCGACTCACGATAGAACCGCTTCAGCGTGGCATAGGTATTGTCGAGCAGGGCCACCACCACGTCGCCGTCGCGCGGCCGGGTCCGCTGTTCCACCACCACGTAATCGCCGGACAGGATGCCGTCCTCGACCATCGAATCGCCTTTGACCTTCAGGACATAGGAGTCGCCGACATCGGCGACCATCTCCCCCGGTACGGCGACCGATTCAGCCTCTTCGATCGCCTCGATCGGCTCTCCGGCAGTGATCAGTCCCTTGAGCGGCAGGGAGACGGCGCGCTCCAACCGGAGCAGGTCCGGCGCGACGTCGATCGACCTGCGGGCCGTCGCGTCATGCCGCAGGGCACCCTTGCGCTCGAGATTCTTGATGTGCTCGTGGACCGTGGCCGTGGAGGAGATGCCGAATCTCTCCCCGATCTCCCGATAGGACGGCGGGAATCCGTTGTCCCGGACGAAAGCCACGATATAGTCCAGGATTCGGGTCTGTCTCTTGGTCAGTTTCTCCATAGCCATGAAGTTATCCACACGGATTCATCCTCACTTTCAGTATACCCGAACAAAAACCGAACGTCAAGCGAGATCAGTGAATCACGTGCCGGAAACGAAAAAATAAGCGCGGGAAGCGCTTATCAGGAGAGCCGGTCGAACCTCTGGGCGACCGTATCCCAGTCATGGACCAGCAGGTCCCAGAAGAAGAGGAAGATGAACAGGACGAAAGCGAGCAGCAAGGGCCAGGCGAAGACCAATACCTTGGCCTCCTGTTTGACCTCGTCGAGGTCGAACGCCTCACCCCGCCTCTCAGCCCGGCGGGACGAGACCGACACGTAAAGCAGGGCCAGGATGAGCCCCACCGCGGGCCAGGCGACCACGATGCCGACGATCAGGTTCCAATCCATGGCGCACCTCCATAATCGAGCCATACGGCGCGGGGGTAGATTAACCCGGTATCCCCCATCTGACAAGGGCGGCCGACACGGTCGGAGCCAGGCCTCATCTTACCCTCACCAGGCCCACTGATCGCCCAGGGCGGATTATGGTGCCGGATCAGGTAAAGTATGGTAAAATAACGGTATGCTGGTTTTCTCCTGCATCAGCGCCCACACACCGGTCCTCATGCCGACCATCGGCAAGGAGGAGGGTTTGAAGCTGGTCGGCAAGACCAAGACGGCCCTGGAACAGCTGGAGCAGGAACTCTACCTGGCTCAGCCGGAGACGCTGATCGTGATCACGCCGCACGGTGAGTCCCTGCCGGACGCGGTCTCGATCAACCTCAACTCCAAATACACCACCAACTTCGAGGAATTCGGCGATCTGACCACCAAGCTGGAGTGGAAACCGGACATGCGGTTCATCGACCAGCTGCAGCGCCAGCTCAAGAGCAAGTACCTGCCTTACGTGGTGACCACCTCCGAGAGCCTCGATTACGGCACCTCAGTACCGCTCTTCTACCTGACCCAGCACTTGCCGAACATGCGACTGGTGCCGATCATCACCTCGCAACTGGACATGAAGGCACATTTCGAGATCGGCCGGGAGATCAAACATGAGGCGATCAACTCCGACCGGCGGATAGCGGTGATCGCCTCAGCCGACCTGTCACATCGCGTCGGCGAGAACTCACAGGCCGGATTCTCACCCAAAGGCGTGGCTTTCGACGAGAAGATCCAGGAGCTGCTCAAGGAGAACAACCTGGTCGGCATACTGGACATCGATGACGCCTGGATAGAGGAGGCTCAGGCCTGCGGCGCCAAGGTCCTGGCGACGGCCTTCGGTATCATGGACGAGATGAAGTACGAGACCCAGGTCATCTCCTACGAAAGACCTCTGGGTGTCGGTTACCTGATAGCCTCGATGAAAGTGGCCTGATGAGGCGCCGGACAAGACGGAAACGGCACCCCCTCGTCCGAGGGGGTTTTGCGATGGTAAAGTACAGGCATGGCCAAGAAGAGCGGGGGCAGCCGCCCCCAGGGAAAATTCGCCTCAGTGATACCCGCGGTCCGTCTGCCCCGCAAGATGTCGGCCTTCGATTACGCCATACCGGACCGGCTGACCGACGCGGTGCGGCGCGGCGCCTGGGTCCTGATACCGTGGCGGGGCCGCCTAGTGGACGGCCTGGTCGTCGGGATCAACCCGGAACCGGAGATTCCGGCTGACCGCCTCAAGGAGATATCCGGGTTGGGCTCCACTTTCGTCCTGCCGGAAGGGCTGGTCGATTCACTGCTCTGGTGTTCCGGGCACTATCTGGTTTCGCCGGGGGCGGTGGTCCAGGCCTTCCTGCCGAAGACCCCCAAACGTAAAAGGCTGGAGGTCCCGGACGGAACGGCCGTCTCCCCTCCCCCGCATGCCGGACATCCGGACACCGCCAAGAGGACGGTCCGTTATCGTTCGTGCCGCGAGAAGCTCGAACTCACGGCGCAGGCGGTCACCGCCTGCCTGAAGAGCGGCCGCACGGCGCTCGTCATCGTGCCTCATATCGAAGAGGTCAGGCTGGTCACCGACGGGCTGCGTCCCGCGGTTGATGAGTCGCAGATCGCGGAACTCCACGGACAGCTCTCCGCCGGGAAGCTCTGGCAGGTCTGGCAGCGGATACTCGAGGGATCGCCCCTCGTCGTCGTCGGCACCCGGCTGGCCGTGGCCGCGCCGGCCCCGTATCTGGGTATGATACTGATCCAGGAGAGCGACAGTCCTGACCACAAGCAATACGACCAGAACCCCCGCTACGATGCCCGGACCCTGGCCGCCCGGCGGGCCGAGACCGACGGGGCAGGGCTGTGGCTGATGAGTCAGGCACCGCGGGTCGAGGACCTGCACCTGACCGGCAGCCGAGCGGACAGCCTCCGCCCGTCCGGACCGGACGGAGAGGCCCCGGTCACGCTGGTCGACGCCTCAGGACTGCGTCCGGCCGTCGACCAGGAGATACTCCCGCCGTTGCTGCAGGAAGCGCTGGCCGAATCTTTACAGAAGTCCAAAAAAGCGCTAATCTTCCTTAATCGCCGCGGTTCAGCCGCCGCTCTGGTCTGTCGCGATTGCGGCCACGTCTTCCGCTGTACCGGATGCGAGACGGCCCAGGCCGTCAGTGGGCCTTCCCTCGTCTGCCGCCGTTGCGGCGTCGAGGCGGACCTGCCCCTGACCTGCCCCGGCTGCCGAAGCGCCTCGCTCCGACCGCTCGGTCTGGGTACGGCGTCGCTACACCGGCTGGTGCAGGCCGCCTTCCCGGAGGTGCCGCTGGCCCGCGTCGATACCGACTCCGGACCGGTCCCCGACCTGGAGAAAGCCCGGATACTGATCGGTACGCGCCGGCTGATCCACGGCATCGCCGAACACGGGACCCCGACCGGTCCGTTCGGATCGGTCGTCGCCCTGGGAACGGACGACCTGCTGGCCCACCCGGGATTCCGGGTCACCGAGGAGGCCTGGCGTACGGTGCGGGTGCTGCGGGATATCGCCGCCCAGGATGACGGACGGCTGCTGGTCCAGGCGCTCGATCCGGACCAACCGAGGATCCGTAACCTGCTCCTGACGCCGGAAGAGTTCCTCCAGGCCGAACTGCAGGCGCGACAGCGGGCCGGCTTCCCGCCCTACAGTATCCTGTTGACGGTGACGGCCGTGGGCGAGGACGAGGAACAGGCGCAACGACGGTCCCGGAAGCTCAAGGAAGATCTGATCGAAGACAGGGCTGACAAAAGCGCCGAGCTCTCCGGACCGCTCCGACCGCGGCAACCCTGGCGGCACGGGACCTGGCGCAGCGTCATCCTGATCAGGACAGACCGGATAGACGACCGGCTGCGCCAGCACCTGCTGAGACTGCCGGAACACTACATCATCGACCGCGATCCCGAGACGATCGGCTGAGCGGAAAAGCATATGGCAATCCGTAAGATAGTGACCGAAGGCGACCCGGTGCTGCGGACCCGTACCCGGGAGATCGATACCTCCGAGCTGAAGGGGGGCGGTTTGGCGACCCTGGTCGACGACATGATCGAGACGATGCGTTCGGCCCAAGGCGTCGGCCTGGCCGCGCCGCAGATCGGCGAGGGTATCCGGCTGTTCGTCGCCGAGACGCCCGACGGTCCGATCGCCCTGGCCAACGCCGAGATAGTCAAACGCTCGCGGAAAACGGTGCGGGACGAGGAGGGTTGCCTGTCGATACCGGGCAAGTTCGATCGGGTGACCCGGGCCAAGTCGGTCACTATCCGGGCCCGGATGATCTCCGGCGAACCGATCGAATTCACGGCTCATGACTTCTTCGCCCGGGTCATTCAGCACGAGATAGACCACTTGGACGGCATCCTGTTCGTCGATCGCCTGAACGGACCCGAAAAATGACGGACGGCCAGACCATGAACGGACGACGGAGGACCGGAATCGTCTATTTCGGCACTTCGGACTTCGCCGTACCGCCGCTTGAAGCCCTGTTGGCCGATCCGGACCTCTACGAGGTCCGGATCGTCGTGACACAGCCCGACCGGCCGGCCGGCCGGAGACAGGAGCTTAAGGAATCGCCGGTCGCCGCAGTGGCCCGAGGCCGCGTACCGCAGGTGCTGAAGCCGGATTCCCTGACGGATCCGGCCTTCCTGGAGACGCTGCAGGCGTCGGAACCCGACCTCCTGGTGGTCGCAGCCTACGGCCGGATCATCCCGGAGACGCTGCTGCGGACGGCCCGCGTCGCGCCCCTGAACCTGCACGCTTCCCTGCTACCTGCCTACCGGGGGGCCTCACCGATCCAGGCAGCGTTGGTCCGGGGGGAAAAGCGGACCGGCGTCACCCTGATGGTGATGGACGAAAAGATGGACCACGGGCCGGTCGTCGCCCAGGCCGGCGTGGCTGTCGGACCCCAGGATACCTTCAAGAGCCTCGAGGCGAGGCTGTCGCAAGCGGCAGCCGAACTTCTCGTCGGTTCGCTGCCTGACTTCCTGGCGGGCCGGACCGAAGCGGTGCCGCAGGACCATGCCCAGGCCACCTACACCAGACTGCTGCGGCGCCAGGACGGACTGATCTCCTGGTCGCGGGAAAGCGCGGCTCAGATTGAACGCAAGGTCCGGGCCTACGACCCCTGGCCGGGAGTCCACGCGCCATGGTCGAAAGACGGCCGACCGTCCCGCCTGAAACTGCTTGAGGCAGCGGTGGCCGAAACGGCCTCGGGCGATCCGCCGGGAACCGTCAAAAAAACGGCCGAAGGTCTCCCCTCGGTCGCCACGTCAGAGGGCGATCTCCTGCTGCGGCAAGTTCAGCCGGAAGGCCGAGCCCCGATGTCCGGGGCCGACTTCCTCCGCGGCCATCAGGAACTGCCCGGCTCGAGGCTGCCCGATCCTGCGGACAATCCCCTGCCCTGAGGCAGTTCGTAGATACCGAAGGCAGCGACAAGCATCAGGATGCCGATCCCCAACGGATGATTCAGATAGGGACTGAAGACGTTCGTGGCCAGCAGGGCCAGGGCCCCGACCAATACGCCCGCCACCCAGGCGGTCTTTTTCATGTCACTTGGGGACTCATGGACCCGGTCCGGCGACCACCGGCCGCGGGACAGGCGGAGACGGAAGACGTACGGGGCCAGGACAACCGCCAGGAACCAAGCGAAAATCACCAGACCCAGTATCCCGAATTTGACCCAGAGGTCATGGTAGCCCCACTCGAAGGCATAGGTGGTGTAACGACCGGTCGGGTTGAGCGCCAGGAGACGGGGGTCGCTGGTGGTATAGGTGACGGTGGTGCCCAGACCGGACCCGAAGACCGGATGACGCCAACCGGCCTGCCACAACTCCGGCAACAGGGCCCAGCGGCTGTTGGCCGCCGCCTCGCCGGATAGGGAAAAAGCCCGGCTGCCGAAAAGCGAAGCGAACGAGACATCGGCGCCGCGCCGCGGGAACGGTATCAGATAGGTCGCCGTGATGACGAGAAGGGCTGCGGCCAGACCGACCAGTCCGACGGTCAGGGCCCGCTTCCAGGGACGGAAGCTGCCCGACAGCCAACGTAACGAGACCAGGGCAGCGATGACGCCGACGAAACCGCCGAACCAGAAGCTGCGGGACAGACCCATGACCAGTCCGGTCAGCGACCAGATGAAGGCCAGATGCAGCAGCCCGGTCCGGCGCCGTCCCGTCGCGGCCGGACGGACCAGCAACAGGAAAAGGATGAAGGCGACCACCAGGGCAAAGACATGCGCCTGGAAGAACACCCGGTAGAAGTCGCCGGCCATGATGGTGATCTCACCCACCCGGGTGTCGCGTATCCAGGTGTAGATCATGAGCATGACCGACGAGACCCGATGCGAAAAGAGATAGAACACCAGCAGGGCCTTACCGACGCTCACAGTCACCGCCGCCGCGAGCAGGATGAGCAGCCGCTCTCTCCAGGGCGGTGCGGCCAAGACGCTGATGACCGCCGGAAACAGGGCGAAATAGGCGTAACCGTTGGCGTCGAAGAAGATATTGCCCAGATCGTTCCCGCCGATGATGCCCCGCACCGTACCGAACGCCAGAAGCACCAGCAGGGCGAGATAAGGCCAGAGAAGTCGCGCCTGGCGCAACCGATACCACCAGCCCAAGGCGCTCTGC
>LJNP01000002.1 GCA_001303185.1 Parcubacteria bacterium SG8_24 | reverse complement strand
ACCCGCGTGCCGCGCCGTCCCATCCGGCAGGGCGCCAAGCCGCCGCGGGCCGCCAGGAAGATCGGCGTGGCGATCCCGTAGCGGTTCCCCGGGCCGTAGATGCCGGAGGGGCGGATGACGGTGAGCACCAGGCCGGTCTCGGCGGCCAGGGAGCGGGCGAGCCGCTCGCTCTCCAGCTTCGACCGGCCGTAATTTTCGGTCGGGACAAGCGGCGCGTCCTCATCGAGCGGGCCGGGGAGCGACAGGTCATAGACACCGCCCGAGCTCCAGAGCATCAGACGCCGCGGCAGCTCCGGCAGCGTCAGGAGCGCCCGGAACAGATTGTCCGTACCCCCGACGTTCACCGCGTGGAGCATCCGGTAGTCGGCCGCAAGGTCGACCAGGCCGGCCGTGTGGAAGACCAGGTCGAACGGCCCCTTCTCCCGGACCAGCCGTCCGGTCGCCGAAATGTCGCGCAGGTCGCAGCGGACGTAACTGTCGCAGAAGCGTACCGCCAGGTCGTCCCGTGGAATCACGTCGGTTCCGATGACACGGTAGCCGGACTTCTGGAGCAGCCGTCTCATCTCCTGGCCACTGAAGCCGCCGGCGCCGGTGAGCAGGCAGCGCGGCCGCGATCGGCAGCAGGTGCAGCTTCCGGATCCCATTCTTCGACTCCATTCCGTACCCGGTTGTAAGGTACTGAGGCCACCTTACTTCGCCCGGCGCCGCTGTCAATCGGCGGAAAAGAAAAAGAGGCGCCTGAGGCGCCCCCTCGGGGACGGTCGACTACAGCGTGTAGTCGTTCACTTCCTGCATGGTGAGCGGTCCCCGCGTCAGGTCTTTCAGCTTCCAGAAGAGGAAGCTGCGACCTTCGAGTTCGACACGCTCGACCTCGAATTTGAAGTCCGGCAGGCCGCCGATCCAGGCACTCAGGGATTCTGTCTCCCGGAAGACCGGACGGCCGAGCTCGTTGAACAGCTCGATCTCCATCTTCGTCCCGGAGGAATCGGTCCAGTTGGGGACGACGATGCCGGCATCGCCCATGCGGCGGATGACGGCGCGGTCGCCGGCCTGGTACTGCGGTTCGGCGACGGTCGTCAGGAACTCGAAGTGGGCCGTGTTCTGATGGGGGCAGAAGACGAAGACGTTGTCGTTGGGAAGCTGGAAGCACATCCGCTGGACCTGCCGGGCCAGGAAGATGTTCCGGTCGATGGCGGCGTAGTCCGGCATGTTCCGCTGGGCGTCCCAGACGAAGTATTTGCCGCAGACGATGACGATCTTCACGTCACGGTCGTCGATGGATCCCGTCATGTGGCCTCCATGGTCCTCTCGATTCAAGGAACTACGGGCCTATCTTGCATATCGCAGGCGGAACCGTCAACCGGATTGGCCTGAGAGGCGGAGTGGCGCTACAATAGGGTCGTAATCCCTCCGTGACAGTGACAGGACCATGTCCAGGACGAGCTTCCTTCAGTCCATCGGGATATGTATGGCCGTTTGGCTGCTGCCGACGGCGGTCTGGGCGCAGGCGGCAGACGGACCGGAACCCCTGCCGTCCGGCCTGACTTTAGGCCGTCTCGACAGCGGAGCCCGTCTGGTCGAAACGCTACCCTTGGTTTCCGAGGGAGGTTTTTTGGGCGGCGGGTTGGCGGTCGGCGACTTGGGGGCTGACGGCCTGCCGGAGATCATCATCGGCTCGGCGCCGGGTCAGGCGCCGCTCGTCAGGATAATCCGTCTGGGTGACCGTCCGGCCTCGGAGTTGATGCCGTACGGCGACGGCCTGACCGGAGGTCTGCGGGTGGCGGTCGGCGACCTCGACGCCGACGGACAGAACGAGATCGTGACGGCGGCCGGTCCGGGGACCAACGGCCACGTCCTGGTACTGGACGCGCACGGCAACCAGAGAGTGTTCGCCGGCGGGTTCTATCCTTTCGGGCGGGACAACGAGACCGGTGCCTCCGTGGCGGTCGGCGACATCAACGGCGACGGCCGTGACGATATCGTCACGGCCAGCGGTCCCGGCAGCGTGCCTCTGGTCAAGGTCTGGCGGACCGACGGTTGGGGCTTCCTGGGAGAGTTCAGCCCGTTCGGTGAGGCGACGGCGGGCGGGGTCTCCGTCGCTGCGGCCGATATCGACGGCGACGGCCAGGAGGAAGTGGCTGTGGCCCTGCGCGGCGGCGGTGACGGCACGATCAGGATATTCGGCGGTCCCGGACTGGAACCGCTCGCCGAGTTCCCGGCGGCCGATCCGGGTTTCTCCGGCGGCCTCAACCTGGCCGCGGCCGATATCGACGGTGACGGCCGGGATGAGCTCTTGGCGGCGCCGAACGTGGGACGGGAAGACCATCTCAGGGGATACGGACGGCATCCTGATTGCCGCCGGCGATAGGCGGCCGGATGACGAGATCCTACTGGCGACCCTCACTGCGGGCCACGCCGACGGCAATCCGTATTCATCCCGCTCGATCACCGTGGACATATCGGAGCAGCGCCTGCGGGCCTTGGAGTACGGCCGGGTAGTCAGGTCGTTCTGGGTATCGACCGGCACGACCAAGCACCCGACGCCGCTCGGGAAATTCTCGGTGCTGGCCAAACCTTTCCACGTGATATACCGTTGGTCGTACGGCGAGGACCATCCGGACAACTACGATCTGGGCAAGACACCCTATAATCTCCGGATATTCCCGCATATCTATATCCATTACGCGCCGTGGCACAATAATTTCGGTTATCGGATGAGCCACGGATGTATCAACGCGTCGCTCGATGACGCCCGCTGGATCTATGACTGGGCCCAGGTCGGCGATCCGGTGACGGTCAGATGGTGACCTATGCGCGAAGGCGAACCCAGGGACAATATGGCAGAGGAACAGGAATCGACTGAGGATTCCGGCGAGCGGCGGGAGGAGGAGGCCCGGCAGCCGGAGAGCGCTGAAGACCGCATCGAACGGATCGAGCGCGGCCTGGAGGCGGAAGAGGTCCGAGCGCTGACCGAGATCGGTTCGATCCGGGAAGGCGCCGAGCGGCAGATCAGGGAACTGCTGGCGGAGCCCGCGGTCTCTTTCTTCCGGGAGATGGAAGAGGCCGGACTCGGCGGATACTTCGGTCCGGCCCGGCAGGAGATGACATCGCGCGGCATCGGTGAGTCCGGCGTCGCAGCGGATAAGGCGGCTTGATATGGACGGGACGGTCTCACCGAAGATGTTCACCGACGCCGTAGACAGGTCTTTCCTTCCCGAAGAGGAGAAGGAAGCCTTTAGACAGGCCGTCTCCCGGGAGGGTGTCTCGGATAGGTTATGGACCAGGTTCAACGACCGTCTGATCGCCGCCATCGTCGAGATCGAAGGCAGTCAGAAGAAGTACACGGAGACGCTGGACGCCGAAATCAACCGCTACACCAAGGAGTACGAGAAGGAGAAGACGGTCCTGGACCTCAGGCTGCGGGACGACCTCAGTCAGGCCGACAGTGTCGGTCAGGAACGGCTCTGGACGGCTTATCGCTCCCGGATCAGGAATCTGCAGTCCCGGTTGCTGACCCAGGTCAAGAAGTCATCGACCTCGATATTGCATGACGTGGTCCTGGCGGTGGTGCCGCGTCAGCGCGGCTGAGGGTGGAGTACGATACCGTAACGATCGGCCGGACAGGCCGTTTTTTCGCGGTGGCGATAATCGGTCCTGTGGATGCTTCGGACTTGCCTCGTCCGGCCGCCTTAGGTATCGTTCACACCCTTGACATCGAGCCCGCACGGTGCTATAGTGTGCCGTTGAAAAAAGCCTTATGTCATTCGAGACTGTCACCAAGACCCCCCTGCTGGACCAGGAGATCGACACCTATACCAGGGAGTACGAGCAGGAGAAGACCCAACTGGATATCCGGTTCAGGGAAGCCCTGAAGACCGTCCCGATCGAGGATCAGGTCTTGCGGCGCCGTCTTTGGGAGGTCTATCGGGACAGGATCAAGGCCCTCCAGTCCAGGCTGTATCGGGAGATCAAGCGATCCTCGCATACGGTCCTTCGGAAGGTCGTGCCGGTGTTCATCCCGCGGGACGACAGCGAATGACGGCAGACCGATCGGAAATATCCAAGGCCGGGTCAGCCCGGTCTTTTCGGTGCCGGTCACGCCGGACAGGCTGCCGTGATGCCCACCGTTGACAGCCGTCCGGAAAACTGATAGATTGCCGAATCGAGCCGGTCCGCCCGACGCGCCGGACCGACCTCAGCAGGCTCATTGAAATACGCAAAATGTCAGAGATCGCGAGGTGTGTGAAGGAAAGGGGGTGTCGATCCAATCTCTCGAGGCACATTAGGAAAAGGACGACGCAAAAGGGGTGATAAGAGATGAAGCGGAGTAACCGACCTCTCGCAGGAGGTGACAGTTTTCCCAAGACCGAGGATTCGAGCGTACATCGGCAGCACCAAGGAGCAGGAGCGTGATCCTGCGTAAGGACCATCGGGTCGGCGTGTTTATCGATACGCAGAACATGTACTATTCGGCCAAGAACCTGTTCGGCCGGAAGGTGAACTTCGAGACCATCCTGGAGACCGCCGTCGCCGATCGTCGGCTGGTCCAGGCCATCGCCTACGTGGTACGTGCCACCGGCAACGAACAGTCTTTCTTCGATGCCCTGAAGCACATCGGCATCGAGACCAAGGAACGGGAGCTGCAGGTCTTCCCGGACGGCACGAAGAAGGCCAACTGGGATGTCGGCATCACCGTCGACGCCATCCGTTTCTCCGTCGACCGGCGTCTCGACGTCGTGGTGCTCGTCTCCGGTGACGGAGATTTCGTGGAGCTGGCCGAATATCTCAAGTCGAACGGACGGCGGGTCGAAGTACTGGCCTTTCGGGGAACCACCGCCTATCGCCTGATGAAGGCGGCTGACCGGTACGTCGACCTTTCGCAGGACCGGAACAGGTACCTGCTGCCGTCCAACGGCGATCCGGCCCCGCTGATCAAGTCGGGACCGATCTGATCGTTTTAAGCCGCCCAGGCCCATCGGGCGGTTTTTTCGTGGTCAGGGGGCCCGACTGACCGTCAGTCCGGATACCGCGCGGAAACGGCCCGGACAGCAGCCCCGTTTAAGCTCAGATATCGCCCGGAATCAGACGAGCGCCCCGATACATAATAAATCATTGACACGACAGCGGATTCCTGCTATGTTCCCGCGTCAGGTCCGGGGACGTTTTTCGGCTATTTTTGGCCGGTCCTGACCGGTCATTACAATACAAGCGAGTCACAAAGAACAAAGGAGTCTCCAAGAGACGATGGATATGAAAAGGAGGTGTCGGGATACCGATTCGGCTGTCTCGCCGGGAACATGACAGGATAAACGATCCGTGAAGCAGAAACAGACGCCCTTTGGGGCACATGGAGGACTGACGATGAAACGGAAAGGTTTTCTCACGGCAGCAGGATTCCTGGCCGCCCTGGCCATGCTCTTCACCGCGGATGCCACCGCGGCGCAGAGATTCTCTGACCAGGTCGGTCGCGTCAAGGTGGGTCCGGTCAAGTCGACCTCGCCCCTCCAGGTACCGTTCATCACCTGGGGCGGCGACATGGCCACCTTCTACGCCAACGGGGGCCTGACCACCAAGAACGGCTCCATCTTCCACCAGCAGGGGCTGAACCTGAAGCTCCAGGCCGGGGACGACTTCCATCAGCAGGTCCGCGACTACCTGTCCGGTAAGAGCCCGTTCCTGCGGGGTACCTTCCGCATGATCGGACTCGCCGCCGAGATGATCGACCGGGATCCCCGCACCAAGGGTGTGGTGATCCTGCAGCTCACCTGGTCGCAGGGCGATCACATGGTCGCCCGGCGGAACATCAGGACGCTCGCCGATCTCAAGGGCAAGACGATTGTCCTGCAGAAGGGCGGGCCGCATGTCGGCATGCTCTATGACGTGCTGAAGACCGCGGGACTCGGCCTGAATGACGTCAAACTCATCTGGGCCGATGACCTCACGGGTACGGCCAACTGTCCCTCGGAGATGTTCAAGAAGAACAAGCGCATCGACGCGGCGTTCGTCATCACGCCCGACATGATCGGGCTGACCGGCGGGGCCCAGAACGTCGGCAGCGGCGCAGAAGGCACGGTCAAGGGCGCGCACGTGCTCGTCTCGACGGCCGAGCTCTCCCGCTCCATCGCCGACGTCTACGTGGTGCGTCAGGACTTCTACGACAACCACCGCGACCTCGTCACCAAGTTCGTGGCCGGATACCTGAAGGCCGCGGAGGAGGTGGTTGAGCAGAAGAAGCAGTACGAGAGCCGCGGCTCGCGGCAGTTCGAGAAGCTGCTCAAGCTGACCCAGGAGATCTACGGCCGGGGCACCATCCCCACCCTGGAGGAGGCGCACGGCCTGATCTCGGACTGCAAGTTCGTCGGCCACGCCGGCAACGTGTCCTTCTTCACCGACTCGTCGAACCTGCGCGGTTTCGACGCCTTCAAGAAGTCGTCGCTGCAGATGGCGGTGGACTGGGGCTTCGCCCGGAGCAAGGGCGACCTCAAGGCGACCGGCATCGACTGGAACTCCTCGGCGTACACCGGTTACCTGGCGCACGTCGGCGCGGCCAGATCGCAGAAGTTCCGGCCGGAGGCGGTGCAGAGCGAGATCGAGGAGTTGAGCTCCGGCGGCGTGCTGGACGACAACACCATCTACTCGTTCACCATCAACTTCGAGCCGAACCAGAACGATTTCTCCGCGTCCAAGTACCGCAAGGACTTCGACAAGGTGATCGAGCTCTCCCAGATGTACGGGGGGGCGGTCATCGCCATCCGCGGCCATTCCGACCCGACCAAGACGCTGGTCGAGATGGTCCGGGCCGGCCTGCGTAAGGGCACCCTGAAGCAGTCGGGCTCCGGCGGCCAGTACGTTTACTACTACAACGGCCGTCAGCTCGATCTGAACAGCACGGAGGGCGTCATCAAGCTGATCCAGTCCGGCGCCTTCGACGGCGTCACCGAGCATAACCCGCGCGACACGATGCAGGCTGCGGCCAACCTGTCCCGGATTCGGGCCAGGGCGGTCCGCGAGTCGCTCATCGAGTACGCGCGGCATAAGAAGGTGACGATCGACGAGAGCCAGATCCAGCCGCAGGGCGTGGGCATCCGCGAACCGCTCATCGCCAAGCCCGCCAACATGGGCGAGGCCAAGCGGAACATGCGCGTCGAGTTCCGTATCGTGCGCGTCTCCGCGGAAGCCATCAAAGCCAGCGACTTCGACTTCTAGGAAGGAGGAAGCCATGAACCAGCTGATTGCGACATACACAGCGTTCCTCCTCATCCTGTCCGCCGCGCCGCTCCAGGCCGCCCAGCCGGAGCTCGACCGCGCCAACATCGTGGTGGTGGTCGACGCTTCCGGTTCGATGGACGGCTGGAAGATGCAGGCGGCCCGGGATGCCCTCAAGAAGGTGCTTGGCCAGCTCTCGGGCGACGTCAACGTCGGCATCCTGGTCTTCCCCCACGCGGGCTGGGTCTATGACCTCGGCCCACTGGACCGGGGCAGGCTCAACAGCGCCATCGACGCCATCGATTCCGGTGGCGGCACGCCGCTGGCCACTTTCATCAAGAAAGGGGCCGACCGTCTGCTCGATCAGCGGACCAAGCAGCTCAACTACGGCAGCTACCGGCTGCTGGTGGTTACCGACGGCGAGGCCGACTACGGCGAGCGCTCGGAAATGGAGCGCTGGACCCCAGAGGTAGTCGCGCGCGGCATCACGCTCGACGTGATCGGCGTGGACATGGACCAGCAGCACACGCTGGCCCAGTGGGCCCACACCTACCGCAACGCGAAGGACCCGGCCTCACTGGAGAGTACGATCTCCCAGGTTTTCGCCGAGGTGACCGAGCAGGAAGACGGCGGTACCGTGGGTGATGACGTCTTCAGCGTCATCGCTCCGCTGTCCACCGACGTCTGTCTGGCGGCCATCCAGACCCTGGCTGAGACCGGCAACCATCCCATCGGGGCCAAACCGCGTCCGTATGCGGACACGTCCCTGGGTCAGGCGCCGTCCGGCCAGGCCGCGTCAACCCCGTCTGCGGGCGGGAGCGGCTGCGGTTGCCATCACCACCAGGGTCAAGCCGGGTGGTGGGCGCTGCTGGCGCTCCTCTCGACGACCGTCCTCCTGCTCATGAGGCGGAGGCGGTCGGCTCGGGGGACACGCCGATGAGCGGGACCAAGAAGGCGACGCGCACCATCCTGGTGGCCGGCGCCTGGATCCTGATCATCGGCATCCTGGGCGTCGCCTATCGCTACCTGATCCATCCCTACTTCCAGGAGGAGCTGACGGAAGCGACTGGGTCCTCGAGCCAGTACAAGCACGTGGTCAAGGTCGCGGCCGATTCGTTCTCCGGATACGCCATCCTCCGTTCTCCGGCCCTGGCCGGCGAACTGAAGTCGCAGGGCATCAGACTCGAGATCGAGGATGACCGGGCCGATTACGAGGCCCGGCTCAAGGCCCTACGTGACGAGGATGTCGACCTGGCGGTGTTCACGGTGGATTCGCTCATCTACGCGGGAGCGAAGATGGGTGAGTACCCGGCCAGCATCGTCATGGTCATCGATGAGACCAACGGCGCCGACGCGATCGTCGCCTACCAGGGCGCGGTCGGCAGCATCCAGGACCTCGACAGTCCGGATGCCCGAATCGTGCTCACGCCGAGCTCGCCCAGCGAGTTCCTGGCGCGGGTGGTGGTCGCCACGTTCAGTCTGCCCAGCCTGCCCGAGAAGTGGTGGGAGGAGGCGGACGGCGCCGAGGCCGTCTACAAGGAATTCCGCAAGGCGAAAGGGGACAAAGGAAAACGGGCCTTCGTGCTCTGGGAACCCTATGTCTCCAAGGCGCTCGACGAGCCGGGTGCTCATGTACTCCTGGACAGTTCCAAGCTGTCGGGTTATATCGTCGACGTCCTGGTCGCCAACCGGAAGTTCCTCCAGAAGCACCCGGAACTGGTCCGGGCAGTGGTCGAATCATACCAGCGGGCCGCTTTCTCTTACGGCCGTCAGGCCGACGGGATGGTCAAGCTGGTCATGGATGACGCCAAACGGACCGGTTCGGACACGCTTTCCGAGGCTCAGGCCCGGAAGCTGGTCGACGGCATCCGGTGGAAGAACACGCTGGAGAATTACGCCCACCTCGGCTTGCAGCCGACCAAAGGCGTCCAGCATCTCGAGGACATCATCGGGAACATCGCTGACGTGCTCGTCAAGACGGGAGCGCTCGACCGCGACCCGTTGGAGGGCAAGGCCAGTACGCTGTTCTACGACGGCACCCTCAGGGATTTGCTGGCGGAGAACTTCCACCCCGGAAAGAAGGTCAATGTCATCCAAGGCATGGGTCCGGGGACTTCGGACCTCGACGCCGTGCGCGGCGCGGCGGCCCTGCCCGCTCTCTCCGATGAGCAGTGGGACCGGATCGTCGCCGTCGGCAATATGCGTATCGACCCCATCGCCTTCAGTCGGGGCAACGCCCGTATCAGCGTGCGGAGCCAGAGGGATCTCGACCGACTGTCGCAGCAGCTCGAATCGTGGCCGAACTCCTATCTCAAGGTGATCGGTCACGCCCGGGCCGAGGGCGATCCGCAGGCCAACCGCGAGCTGGCCAAGTCCAGGGCGGAGGCGGCGGTGCGGCACCTCACTTCGAGAGGCGTACCGACGACACGCCTGCGGGCCGAAGTGGCCGACCCATCCGGCAACGGAGGGGGGTCGCAATCGGTCTCGTTCATCCTCGGTAACCTGCCCTATTGATAGGACTCAAAGGACGTCTCCCGTGCCGGCCGGTCGGCCGGCGCGGGGACGCCTCTTCCTGAAGGAGGGAACATGCTGGAGAGGCGAGAGTTCAAGAGGAAATTCATGATTCGCCTGCTCGCCAGCCCGCTGACGCTCATCCCCCTTCTGGGAGGTGCGACGCTACTGATCGCCCAGTGGGCCTTCGGCTTCGCCAGCGGCCCGCTGGCGTTCGTCGGCCTGACGGGTGTCCTGGCGGGTATCGGGTCATGCGTGACCCGGTTCCTGACCGGAAGCGAACGTGTCGGCCGGGAAGTGCTGGATGAGCTGGAGCGGGAGACGGAGAGGGGGCGCCAGCGGGCGCTCGACGATCTCGGAACCCGCCTCCAGGGCGATGGCGATCCGCGGACGGAGAGGCTGCTCGGCGACCTGCGGGAACTCACTCGGGCGTTCAAGGAGGACGACTCCTGGTCCGCCGACGTGGGTACCCTGTCGTCGTTCGACATCATCTCCGGCGTGGACCGACTGTTTCAGGGGTGCGTCCGGGCGCTGGAGCGTTCGGTCAGGCTGGCGGAGACCGCCGGCAGGCTGAACGTACCGGAAGCGCGACGGTCGATTCTGGACAAGCGGGAAAGGCTGATCGCCGAAGTCGGCAAGAGCGTCGAACGCCTCGGCGGCATACTCGTCCAGGTGCAGGCGCTCAGCGTGGAGAAGGACAGCGACAGCTCGGCCCTGCAGGAACTGCGGGACGAGCTGGACCGGAACCTGGAGGTGGCCCGAAAGGTCGAAGAACAGATCTCATCGTGGAACGTGGACATTTCCGAATACGAGCGGCAGGCCGTCGAAGGACGGTAGACCGGCCGCAAAGGAGGACAAGATGTTCCGAGCAATCTGGAGATTCCTGAAAGCGGTCGGGTACTTCCTGACCGGAAGGATCGACAAGGCGCGCGAGGCGCTCTCGTTGAATCCGCACGTGGTGAACGCGACCTACGACGACATCATCCGTCAGAAGACCGGCCGGATCCAGGACTACTCGCGGGCGGTGGCGGAGATCGTCACCATCCAGGAGAAGCGCAAGGCGACGCTCAAGCAGCTCACCGAGGAGACCGGTCGGCTCGAGGGTCTCAAGGCCGGAGCCTTGGCCAAGGCCAAGCAGCGGCTCAAGCAGCTGCAGGCACAGGGCCTGACCCCGGAGCAGATCAAGGCCGATTCCGAGCTGATGAAGCATCAGGGCGCCTTCAAGGACTTCTCGTCGACCCTCGGCGAGAAGGAGGCGCGCATCCAGGATCTCGAGGCCGAGATCCAGGCCGGTACCGGCAAGATCGAGGAGCACAAGCGCAACATGCTTTCGCTGAAGCGCGACCTCGACAAGATCAAGGCCGAGAAGGGCGAAGCGGTGGCCGACATCATCACCGCCCAGGAGGAGCAGCGCGTCGCCGACATGCTCTCCGGCATCGCCGAGGACACCACCTCGGAGCAGCTGCAACAGATGCGTGACCTGCGGCAGAAGGCCAAGGCGCGGGCCCGGGTCGCCGAGACCCTGGCCGGCACCGACACCAAGGCTCAGGAGGCCGAGTACATGGCCTATGCCGAGTCCAGCGAGGCCGACAGCGAGTTCTTCAGCGAGCTCGGCCTGACCGAGGAGTCGCCGGCGACCGTCGAGGCCACCGGCACTGAGGCCGCCAAGGGCACGCCCTTGCCGGAGTGACATCGGGACTCTTCCGTCAGTCTTCCGTCCGCGGGGCATTCCGCGTCCTAGCGGGGTGTCCCCGCCGACGGTCGACGACGGTTGCAGTATGACGGAAGCAAGAACCAGAAACGGAAAGATGAAGGAGGCAAGTCATGTCGCATCTCAATCGGATCCTGTGGTGCCTCGGCACCATCGCCGTGATCCTGATGCCGGTCCAGGCCCTGGCCGACCCGCCCTCGTTCTCGCTCGCCTGGAGCGAGTACCCGTCGTGGAGCGTCTTCGGCGTAGCCCATGAGGTCAAGCTGATCGACGGCCACAAGGGCAAGCTCGGGCCCATCGAGAAGAAGTGGAACGTGGACATCGTGCTCCGCGAGGCGGATTACGATTCGTGCATCACCATGTACGGGTCGGGTGCCGTCGACGCGGCCGCGCTGACCAACATGGATTCGCTGAATCCGGCGCTCACCCGGCCGACCGTGGCCATTCTCCCGACCTCGACCAGCTTCGGCGCCGACGCCCTGATCGTCCCCAAGGACATCACCAGCGTCACGCAGCTGAAGGGCAAGAAGGTGTATGGGCTGGCCAAGACGGTCAGCGAGTACATGTTCGTGCGCAACCTGCAGAAGCTCGGCGAGAAGGAGACTGACTACACCTTCACCAACATGGACCCGCAGGCCGCCGCCCTGGCCATGCAGCAGAAACGTCGGGGCTACGACGCCATCGCCGTCTGGAACCCCTTCGTGCTGGACACGCTGGAGAAGCGCAAGGACACGCGCGTGCTGTTCGACAGCACTTCCATCCCCGGTGAGATCATCGACATGATCGTGATGTCGAAGAAGTCACTCGACAAGCCCGGCGGCAAGCGCTTCGCCAAGGCGGTGATCGACACCTTCTACGCCATCAACCAACGCATGACCGATCCGGCGACGGCGGACGACACGCTCATCGCCATCGGGGAGAAGTTCTCCAACCTGGGGCTGCAGTCGATGCGCAAGGTCGTCCAGCAGACGCGTTTCTACAGCACTCCGGAGCAGGGCATCGCCCTCTTCACCGGTGACTCGCTCGTCCAGACGATGAGGACGGTGACGCAGTTCTGCGTCAGTCATGACATCGTGCCCAAGAAGCCCAGCGTCTCCTACGGCGCCGGCGGCACCGCGGCACTGCGCTTCGACCCCAGCTACATGCAGGCGGTCAAGAAGCGTAACGGCGACTGACGGGCATCGGCGTCCCGTCTTCCGACCACGGCCGGAGGGTCAAACTTCGACCCTCCGGCCGTCTCTTTTCTCGAGCCCCTCAGGACCGTCTGGGGATCCCGAGAAAGGAGGAGAACCGTTCGTTACATACGAAAAAGAAGCGTATAGTCGACAATCTGGTGAGTTTCCGGACGTTTCGAAAAGGAGGTTCGTCGTGATCAGACAACCTTTCAGAAGGAAGTGGCCCCGGGTGGTCCTGGGGTTGCTGGCGGTCGGATTGCTGCTTGGCGGATACACCTATCTGTCGCACCGGCAGCATATCGAGAACCCTGAAGACACCACGATACCCTCCTGGAGCCAGCTCAAGGAGGGGGTGGTCAAGGCGGTCCAGCCGCATCCCCGTTCGGGAGAACGCTGGGTCGTCGTCGATTCCAAGGCGACGCTGTCGCGCCTCTTCCTGGGGCTGCTGTGCGGCGTCCTGGGAGCGGTCTTCCTCGGCATACTCATGGGCTGTTCGGCGACAGTGGAGGCGCTGCTCGTGCCGCCCCTGTCCCTGTTCGCCCAGGTGCCGCCGACGGCGATGCTGGCGGTGTTCTTCGTGCTCGTGGGCACGGACACCGAGATGTATGTCGCCATGATCGCCTTCGGCGTGTTGCCGACCCTGGCCCAGACCGTCCATCTGTCGGTCCGGGACGTCCCTGAAGAGCTGCTGTACAAGGCCTACACCCTCGGCGCGTCGCATGCCGAAGTGGTCTGGAACGTGATCGTCCGGCATATGCTGCCCAAACTGATCGATGCCGTGCGTCTTCAGTTCGGGCCGGCCATGGTCTTCCTGATCGCCGCCGAGATGGTGGTCGGGGACGTCGGGTTCGGTTACCGGATCAGGCTCCTGTCGCGGCTGTTGGACATGGGGGTGGTCTACCCCTATCTCTTCTACCTGATGATGTTCGGGTTCCTGATGAACGTCGGCATGAAGCAGCTGCAGCGACTCGTCTGCCGTTGGCACGACGGAGGAAGGAGGTCGTCATGAACTCGGCAACCGGAACCGTCGGGGCCGCGGCGGCTGTCCAGCGGCACGACATCGTCCTCCAGTGCATCAACCTTCATCACCGTTTCGGCGCCAAGAAGGTATTGCACGACATCAACCTGCGGATCGGCCGTGGTCAGATCGTGGCCCTGGTCGGTCCGAGCGGTTGTGGCAAGTCAACCTTGCTCAGGGCGATCGTCGGTACCCATCCGCCCAGCGAAGGCCACATCGCCATGCACTCGGGCAACGGATCGGGCGTCCAAGTGGTACGCTCTCCGGGTCGCGATCGGGGCATGGTCTACCAGCGCTACTCGCTATTCCCCTTTCTGACGGCCCAGCAGAACGTGGCTTTCGGGCCGATGCTCGATGAGACGAGCATCCCTTTCCGGACGTTCCGTCCCTTCGCCTGGCGTCAGTTGCGCCGGCGTCACCTGCGCGCCGCGGAGGAGATGCTGGTGCGGGTCGGACTCCAGGACGCTCTCAGGAAGTACCCCCATGAGCTGTCCGGCGGCATGTGCCAGCGCGTGGCCATCGCTCAGGCGATGATCATGAGGCCCGAGGTGATGCTGATGGACGAGCCGTTCGGGGCGCTCGACGAGGCTACCCGGGAGGACCTGCAGCGCATGCTGCTCTCCCTGTATGGGGAGAACCTCAAGGCCAAACAGGCCGGGGAGAAGCCACCCTACACCATGCTGCTGGTCACCCATGAGCTCAACGAGGCCCTTTACGTCGGGGACCGGGTGGTCGGACTCTCCCAGTACTGGAACTGGGAAGATTACGGCATCCGGCGACCCCCCGGTGCCACCGTAGTCTACGACGACACCGCTCCGGTGCACGGTCTGGACCAGGTGCGGGATTTCGAGAGGCTCCGTGAGCAGCGGGAGACGATCCGGCGGGTCGTCTTCGATCCGGAAGCGCGGACCGATCCGGCGGAACACGACCTCTTCTGGAAGAAGGTCGCCGACGGTCGGGCCGAGGGGGTGCTAGCATGAGTCCGCACATCAATCTCCGGAAAGAACATCAGGTGCCCGAGAAGGGTGAAGTGGTGACGAACTGGTCCGCAGTCCGGGAGAAGGCGATCGGTCCGGATCCCGATTACGGGTTCCGGCGTCGGGCCGCCCGCATCCTCAACTCGGGCCAGTCCCGTTCGCTGATGCTGACCGGCAATATCCACGACCTGTTCTTCGCTCCCGAGGTCAACGGGTTCAGGGGTGACTATGTCCCTCTGGCCGAGTACCTGAGGGCCAAGTGGCATCTCGACGACCGGATCCTGGTCATGTACCAGATGAACAGTCCGCTGAAGTTCGCCGACCAGGCGCAACGTGACAAGGTCAAGGAGGCCTGGGTCAGGTACCGCAGCGGTCTCGACCCGGCCCATAGTTCCTCGTGGAAGGACGAGGCGGCGGCCAGGCTCAAGGAACTCGGCACGCAGTTCGACCGTTTGCTGACGGAAGCGGCCGGTAAGCCGAGTCTGGCTCTCGAGGCCCTGAGACAGATGTGCCTCTGTTCCCGGGCCGAGGACGGCGATGGCGTACCGCTCCTGCCGGAGCACCTGATTATCGTCATCGAGGGGGCCGATATGATCATCCCCGAAGGGGAGATCAGCCGGCTCTCCGAGGCCGACCGGCACCGCGTGGCCATCTGCCGCGACTGGCTGTCGGATCCGGGCTTCATGAGCGGCGGCGACATCGTCGTGCTCATCTCGGAGTCCCGGAACCTGGTCAACCAGCGGGTGTCGAAACTGCCCCAGATGCTGAGGGTCGACATCCCCTCGCCGGACGAGGAACAGCGTCGTCACTGCATCGCCTGGTTCGACCGCCGGCATCTCCTGTCCGGCGGTCCGGAACGGCCGCCGACGACCCTGGAAGGCGGGGCCGACCTGGTGAAGTGGACGGCCGGACTCTCGGTACACGCGCTTTTCCAGCTGCTCAAGGGCGCGGCCCATCAGGGCGGACGGCTTACCTCGGAAGAGGTGGTGGACAAGGTGGAAGCCTTCATCAAGTCCCAATTGGGCGAAGAAGTCGTCCAATTCAAGAAGCCGGCGCACCGCCTGGAGGACCTGGTCGGCAACCGGAAGCTGAAGACGTTCATCGGAGAACGGCTCATCCCGCGGTTTCGCGCCTCGGGCCGGGGCGCCCTGTCCGGAGCCATCGTCTGCGGACCGCTCGGTGTGGGTAAGACCTACATTTTCGAGGCCGTGGCCGCGGAGCTCGGCATGCCGGTCCTGGTGCTCAAGGGTATCCGCAGCAAGTGGTTCGGTGAGACCGATCTCATCCTGGAACGGCTGCGACGGGTGCTCGAGGCACTGTCCAAGGCGCTGATCTTCGTGGACGAGGCCGACACGTCGTTCTCCGACGTTTCCGGCGAACCGCACTCCACCGAGCGTCGGGTCACCGGACAGATGCTGGCTATGATGTCCGATCCGAGACTGAAAGGGCGGATACTCTGGCTGCTGATGACGGCCCGGGTACACCTGTTGCCGCCGGACATGCTTCGTCCGGGACGCGTCGGCGACCTGATCATCCCGGTACTCGACCCGGAAGGGGAGGACCGTGACGAATTCATCGCCTGGACGCTCCAAGGCACCGTCTCCGGGAGCCTGGAGGGGTACCGCGAGGAGTTAGAGAAGCTCACCCGCGGCTACTCGGCGGCCAGCTTCGCCCTGCTCCGCGGGGAGCTGCGGGCCGAGGCCGGTGAAGGCCAGCTCAGTCCGGAACAGGCCCTGGAGGTCGCCCGGGACATCATCCCGCCGTCGATCTCCGAGACCCGGCGCTATCAGACGTTGCAGGCGCTGCTGAACTGCACGCGTCGCAGCCTGCTGCCGGATCGGCCGTACACTGAAGCCGACCGCAAGAACATGGTTGTGATCGATCCGCGGATGACTGACGCTGACCGCGACCGATGGCTTGAAGAGGTGCGGCAGCTCGAGGCTGAAGGCATACGCTGAACTTCACCCGCTCCGTGAGTTTCACGAAGCGGGTTTTTTTATGGCCAAATCCTTTCGCAAAAAAAGGCACCAGCTTGCGCTGGCGCCTTTTTGGTGGGCGTGAGTGGAGTCGAACCACTGACCTTTACGATGTCAACGTAACGCTCTAACCAACTGAGCTACACGCCCGCGGTTCCGTCACATCATAGGACGGTTTGGCGGGAAAATCAAGGTCAGGAACCGGTCGGCCGGGCCGATGAGGCTTCTTCGGCGACCAGCGGCCAGGTCGGATGAGGACCCTTACCGAGCGAGGCCCGGATCGAGCCGATCACCGCCTTTTCCGCCTCCATTATCTTCACTCCGGGGAAGCAGACCCGGGCCAGACGACGGTCGCCTTCCGGCCGCAGGGAAGAGACCAGGCCGAGGGCATCGGCATGTCTTTCCGAGGTGACCAGGGCGCAGACGCCGGACACCTTCCCGGTCTCCTGGGCCGATTCCTGTTCGTAGATGAGACTGACGATCTCGGCTTCCGGCGCGTTCACGATCAGCTCATGGATGACCTCCGGCAGGAATTCCTCGTTGGCGCCGGCATGGACGAAATCCTGGCGCAGCAGCAGGGTCCAGACGGTCCGGGTCTCCGGGTCATGTTTCAGCCGGGCCAGCGCCCGCCCCCACAGTTTCAGCGTCGCCAGGGATCTGGTCCGGTAGAGCTGCTGGACGATCTCTTCCCGCCGGGCGCCGGCGGCCACCAGGACCGAAGCGGCATCAAGGGTACGGGGCGTGACGTTCGGCGACTTGAAGCTGCGCGTCTTGGCGATGATGCCGGTGAGCAGCGCCGTGGCCACCCGCTCGTCGAGCGTGTTCTCCGGCGTCTCGCGGAAGATGCCGTGGACCACTTCGGCGCAGGAGGTCGCCGTGATGTCGGTCAGGTTCAGGTTGCCGTACTGTTCGTTCGAGGTGTCATGGTCGATGTTGATGACCGGCAGCTGGTGGAATAGGTCGGTGTGCTCCGAGAATAGCCTTCCTAACGAATCGTGATCTGGCGTATCCACGGTGACGATCAGGTCGTATTTGAATTCCGAGGCCGCGGTCGAGACGTCCTTGTCCCGGAAACGGCCCTCCTTGGGCGTGACGTAGATGTTGAGGCGACCCTCCTTCACGTCATAGGACAGCTCGTCGAGCTTGCTCTTGGAGACGTCGAGCGAGATGACGAATTTCTGGAGCTGGCCGAAGGCCGGGCGTATCGTGTCGATCCCTTCAAGGAAGGACAGTGTCGGCCCGGGAGAAAAACCGTCGATGATCACATCGACGTTCGTTCGGCGCCTCTCCAGTACGGACTTGATCGCCAGTGCGGTAGCCACCCCGTCCACCGTCCAGTCCTTGCGGGTAGTTATCAGGACGTGGTTCTTGCCGTTCAGGGCCTCCATGAATTGTTGGGACATCTTCCGGGCCATAGCCTGACTGACTTTTTCGGGAATGGGATACCTTATCGTGGGCCGTCGTACTTGTCAAATCCCCTCGGTTGGGCCTAAAACGTCAAGATAGGATGACATTTTCAGCTTAAATGAGGGTAAGTCAGTCCGGACGAAAAATCCGCTTGTTCAAGCGGATTATTCAGCAACAGCCCACGATCGCCGGGATGATGCATCGTTCGGTCCATTCCAGGATGAAGCCGAAGCCGAACCAGATAGGGGCGAACCAGGGATTGATATACCGGAACAGACGGTAGCGCGAGTCGCGGTACTGCCAGAGACAACGCCCCAAGACCCGTTCCGTGACGAGGCCCCAGAGCATCTCCCAGAGATAGATGCCGGCGACGTAGGCCGCGCCCCGCAGCGGCCAGGGCATATCGAAGAAATCCGGAAACAGCGTCGCGGCGACCAGGTGGTAACCCACGGCCGCCGACAATCCATAGACCGGGATACACCACAGCGATACGGCACCCTGCAGCCTCCAGTCGATCCGCTCTTTCCGGATCAGGCTTCTGATGACCGGCTCCAGGCCATTGTACAGGCATTCGCCCGTGAATCCGGCGGCAGAGAAGAGTGTCAGCGCCACCAGAAACCCGAGAATGGTATCCATCGCATCCTCCTGCAATGCACGATGTGGCCCACGAGGTTGAAAGGAGCCTTACCAAGTTAACGCAGGGTTCCGGTCCGGTCAATCAGGCGGATCGTTCACGACCCTGGCCCGCTCCGGCGGTTGCTTTTCGGCCGAAGGGCAATATAATAAGATAACGTCATCGTCTGATGAGCTTATGTCTGACCGGACTGACCACAAGGGAAAATCGATTGAGCCGGAGCTGCCGCCGGCCTATGAGCCTCAGGCCGTCGAAGACCGCATCTACCGTTCCTGGGAGGAGAGCGGCCTGTTCGATCCGGACAACCTGCCGGGGCAGCGGCGGGAGCCCTTCGTCATCATGATGCCGCCGCCCAATGCCACCGGGACACTTCACATCGGTCACGCCATGTTCCTGACGCTCGAGGACCTGATGGTCCGGTACCACCGGCTGCGCGGCAAGGCCGCCCTCTGGCTGCCCGGCACCGACCATGCGGCGATCGCCACCAACACCAAGGTGGAGAAGCTCTTGGACCGGGAAGGCAAGACCAAGTACGATCTGGGACGCGCCGGATTCATCGCCCGGGTCGAGGATTTCATCAGGAAATCACAGGGGACGATCCATAAGCAGATCAGGAAGATGGGATCATCCTGCGACTGGTCGCGCGAGGCTTACACCCTGGACGAGGTACGTTCGCGGACAGTCCGGGAGATGTTCCGACGGATGTATGACGACGGCCTGATCTACCGGGGGACACGCATCGTCAACTGGTGTCCGCGTTGCGAATCGACCTTGGCCGATGACGAGGTCGAATACCGCGAGGAGCGGGGCACGCTCTATTACCTGAGGTATGGTCCGTTCATCGTGGCCACCACCAGGCCGGAGACCAAGTTGGGCGATACGGCGGTCGCGGTCCATCCGGATGACGGGCGTTATCGGGACAGGATCGGTCAGGTCTTCCAGGTCGATTTCGGCATCGGTCCGCAGGATATCCGGGTGATCGGCGATCCGGCGGTGGACCGGGCCTTCGGTTCGGGCGTGGTCGGGCTCACGCCGGCCCATTCGGCGGTCGATTTCGAGATGGCCGAGAAGAATCTGCTGCCGCTCAAGAAGGTGATCGGCGAGGACGGCCGGATGACCGCCCTCGCCGGGAAATACGCGGGCCTGGCGGTGGAGGAAGCCCGTCGCAGGTTCGTGGAGGATCTGAAGTCCCGGGAGCTGCTCCAGAAGACCGAGGAGCTGGACCATAACGTCTCGGTCTGTTATCGCTGCGGCACGCCGGTCGAGCCGCTCACCTCACGCCAATGGTTCGTCAATGTCGATCAGGAGATCCCCGGCCGTGGCAAGTCTCTCAAGCGGTTAGCGCTGGAGGCGGTGCGTGACGGCAGCATCCGTATCCTGCCGGAGAGGTTCGAGAAGGTCTATTTCCATTGGATGGAGAACCTCCGGGACTGGTGCATCTCACGTCAGATCTGGTTCGGTCACCGCATTCCGGTCTGGTATTGCCAGTCCTGCCACGTCGATGAGGAGACGGAAGGGCGGGCCGGAGCCGCAGGGCGGGTCATGGCCTCGCGCGAGGGGATCGTCGTCTCCGCCGGCGAGGCACCGCTCAAGTGCCCGACCTGCGGTCGTGATGAGGACATCGGTGACCTGGTCCAGGATCCGGACACGCTCGATACCTGGTTCTCTTCCAGTACCTGGACTTTTTCCACCCTGGGCTGGCCCGAGGAGACCGAGGACCTCAAGCGTTTCCATCCCACTCAGGTCCTGGAGACCGGTTACGACATCCTGTTCTTCTGGATCGCCCGGATGATCCTCATGACCACCTACGCCACAGGTCAGGTGCCGTTCGAGACGGTCTATCTGCACGGGCTGGTGCGTGACGAACAGGGGCGCAAGATGTCCAAGTCGCTCGAGAACATCATCGATCCCATAGACGTGTCGGAGAAGTACGGCACCGACGCCGTAAGGCTGTCACTGATCATCGGTAACACGCCCGGGAATGACCTGAGGCTGTCGGAGGAGAAGATCGCCCATTTCCGCAATTTCACCAACAAGCTCTGGAACGTGTCGCGGTATATCCTGATGACCGTCGGCGAGGTGCGGCGGCCGTCAGGCCGCCCGGAACCGCAGACGCTCGCTGACCGGTGGATCCTGGCCCGTCTGGACGAGGTGAAGCGGGACTCCACCGAGGACATCGAAAGTTACAGTTTCTCCCGGGCCGGGGAGAGGCTGCGGGATTTCACCTGGAACGAACTGGCCGACTGGTACCTGGAGGTGTCCAAGGTCGAAGGCGGCAAGGAGCGGCTGTTGGAGTATGTCCTGTATGAGCTGCTGAAATTGTGGCATCCGTTCATGCCGTTCGTCACCGAAGAGATTCACCGACGCGCTTTCGCCGAGGGCGAAGGCGATTTCCTGATGGTTGCCAGTTGGGGCGATCCGGCACCGGTTGCCCCGGAAAGCGATGTCGGGGATTTCGATATGGTCCGTGACATCATTACTGCCATCCGTAACCTGCGGGCGACCTATCGGGTCGACGTAGGCCGGGAGATCGACGTGACCGTCCATGCCGACAGGCAGATCGGTCTGGTGAAGCGGCACGCGGAGGTCATCCGTCGGTTGGCCAAGGTGGCCGTCCTGACCGTCGCGGAGGGCGGCGACCGTCCGTCCGGCGCGGCGTCGAGTGTCGTCCGGGGCATCCGGGTGCACGTGCCTCTCGGCGACATCATCGACATCGAACAGGAGCGGTCCCGTATCATGACGGAGATCCGGAAGACCGAGGATTATCTGACCGCGCTCGAGAAAAAGCTCGGCAACCGGGCCTTCATTGAGCGGGCGCCGTCGGAGGTGGTGGAGGCAGAGCGGCGGAAACGTGAGGCGGCGCGTGACCGCCTCGATAAGCTTCAGGAACAGCTGACGGTCCTGGACTGATCGACACAAAAAGCCCCGTTTCAGGACGGGGTCTTTGAACTGGTTTCGGTGGTCGCCGCTTGCCGCCGCAGCCGGTAGTAGACCAGGGTGAGCAGCAGGTTGAACCAGATGCAGTTTTCTGAGAAGACCTCCCGACTCTTGAGTCCCCAGGCCACGAGCAGGGCCGCCTCCAGGGCCACTAAGGCATGAAAACAGGCCATGAACGAGGCGAAGGTGCGGCACCCTTCAGTACCGCGCCGGACGGCCCGGCTGCAGGAGAAGAGCAGCGTCAGGGAGATCAGGAACCAGGCGAGATGAAAGTACGATGAGGGCACGAGCAGCTGATGCAGCGTCGAAGCGAGCGCTCCCATGTCCGACTCCGATCTGTTCGTAAGGTCCGAACGTCTCAGGATACGATACGACCACCCATCCGTCAAGGTGCGGACAGCTTCCGGGGCGGAGGCGCGGGGTCGGATCGGTCAGGGCAGCCCGCCGCTTTGGCGCTTTACAGCCCGCTTATTCCGCTTTACACTGCTCTCATATGGCACAGGATAAGGACCAGGACAGGATCGAACACCTGTTGCGGCGGCGGGTCGTCGAGGTGATAGGTGAGGACAGCCTGCGGCAGCGGCTGGCTTCGGGTAAGCCGTTGCGGATCAAGCTGGGTTTCGACCCGACCGCCCCCGATATCCATCTGGGTCACACGTTGACGCTCAAGAAAATCAAGGAGTTCCAGGACTTGGGACATCAGATCGTCTTCATCGTCGGTGACTATACGGCCCGGGTCGGTGATCCGACCGGCAAGTCCAGGACGCGGCCGATGCTCACCGAGGACGAAGTCAAGGATAATGCCGCCACCTATCTCGCCCAGATCGGCAAGATACTCGATGTCGACAAGGCTGAGGTCCGTCACAACAGCGAGTGGTTCTCCCGGATGGCTTTCGCCGACATCATCTCCCTCACCTCGAAGTTCACCGTGGCCCGGATGATCGAACGGGACGATTTCGAGAACCGGCTGAACGAGGGAATCGATATCCACATGCATGAACTGCTCTATCCGATGATGCAGGCCTACGATTCGGTGATGGTCGAGGCCGACGTGGAGATGGGTTCCACCGACCAGCGGTTCAATATCCTGGCCGGCCGGGAACTGCAGCGGAAGATGGGACACGAACCGCAGGATGTCATGCTGATCGGTCCGATCCTGGTCGGTACTGACGGCGTCCGCAAGATGTCCAAGTCGCTCGATAACTATATCGGCATCGACGAGCCGCCGGAGGAGATCTACGGCAAAGTCATGTCCATACCTGACGCGGTGCTCTGGGACTATTACCTGCTGGTCACCGACGTGGACGAGGTCGAGATCGACAACATGCGGGACCGTTGCGGCCGGGGTGAGATGAATCCGCGCGACGCCAAGGCGCGCCTGGCCGCGGAGATCGTGACCGCCTACCACTCGGAGGAGGCCGCCCGTCAGGCCGAGGGGCATTTCCGGAAGGTATTTCGGGAGAAGGGGGTGCCGGACGAGGTGCCGGAGACGGCCACCGCCGGTGGGGTCCGTCCGGTCATCGAACTTCTGGTGGAGTCCGGTCTGGCCGGGTCGAAGAGCGAAGCCCGCCGTCTGATAGCCCAGAAGGGCATCAGGGTCGAGGGGGAGATCGTCGACGACGAGGCGGCGACGGTCGAGGTGTCCGCCGCAGGTCGGCTCATCCAGAAAGGCAAGCGTCATTTCGTGAGGGTCAAGGCAAAATGACATGACGGTTTTGTCTGAGGCAAAAAAGGGGATAGTGGAGAGACTAAGCGCCGCCTTGGACGGCGCTCCGGTTCATATCGAGGAGCTCGAGACCCCGCCGCAACCGGATTGGGGCGATTTGGCCTTTCCCTGTTTCCGATTGGCTCAGGATCTGCGCAAGCCGCCGGTGGAGATAGCCCGGGAGTTGGCCGAGAGCTGTAAGCCCGACGGCCTGATCGCCTCCGCCGAGGCCGCCGGACCCTACGTGAATTTCCGGTTTGACCGCGCCGCCTTCATGCGTCAGGCGGTGGAGGATATCCTGGCGGGGGCCGGTCCGCTGGGCGGTCTCCGGGTCCACGGCGACGAGAAGGTCATGATCGAGTACGGTCAGCCCAACACGCATAAGGAATTCCATGTCGGCCATCTGCGTAACGTCAGCCTGGGACTGTCCGTGGTGCTGCTCGAGCGGTCGGTCGGCCGACAGGTCATCCCGGTCAGCTACATCGGTGACGTCGGGGCCCATGTGGCCAGGATCCTTTGGGCTTACCGGCGATGGCATCTTGATGATCAGATACCCGAAGACAAGGGCAAGTTCCTGGGGGCGATCTATACGGAAGCCACGCGGGAGGTCGAGGAACATCCCGAACTCAAGGAGGAGGTCTCGGAAGTGCAGCGGCTGTTGGAGGCGCGCGACGGGACTTGGTGGTCACTCTGGGAGAGGACCCGCCGCTGGAGCCTGGACGAGTTTGAGGCCATCTTCAAAGAACTCGGCGCCACCTTCGAGCGCGTCTATTACGAATCAGAGGTCGAGGAGGAGGGCAAGCGCCTGGCCCAGGAACTGCTTAAGGAGGGTGTGGCCAAGAGGAGTCAGGGTGCCGTCGTGGTCGATCTCGAGGACGAGGATCTGGGCGTCTTCCTGATCCTCAAATCAGACGGTGCGGCACTTTATGCCACCAAGGAGCTGGCGCTGGCCCAGCTGAAGTTCCGGGAATTCACCGGGATATCCAAGAGCGTCCACGTGGTCGACACCAGGCAGTCGCTCTATTTCCGCCAATTCTTCGCCACGTTACGCCGGATGGGTTTCGACAAGGAGCTGGAGCATCTCTCCTATGAGTTCGTCACCCTTAAGGAGGGGGCGATGTCCTCGCGTTCCGGCAACGTGGTCACCTACCGGGATTTCCGTGACGAGATGCTGCGGCGTACCCGACAGGAGACTCAGGAGCGCCACCCCGACTGGGGCGGAGAGCGGATCGATCGGGCGGCCTGGACGATCGCCGAAGGTGCCATGAAGTTCGGCATGCTCAAGCAGGATCCGGACAAGCCGATCGTCTTCGATATAGAGGAAGCGATCTCTTTTGACGGTTTCACCGGTCCGTATGTCCAGTATGCCCACGCCCGCTTGAGTTCCATCCTGTCCAAGACCGCAGGACAGGAAGGTTCCTGGTCGGCGGGAGAGTCCCCTGAGGCCGAATATTCCCTGGTGCGCCGATTGGCCGATTTTCCCGAGACTGTCGCTGCTGCTGCCGCCGGACACCGTCCCTCACTGCTGGCGCAATACCTGTTCGAGCTGGCTCAGGTCACCAGCAGTTTCTATCGGGATGTCCCGGTGCTGGCGGCCGAGGAGCCGGACCGCGGGCGGCGGGTGCTCATCGCCCGGGCCGCCCGGAGCGTCCTGGCCGAGGGTTTGGGGCTTCTCGGCATCGGCGCGCCGGACGAGATGTGACAGGTCGATTGACCGGTGATTCGGCCCGTGTTAATCTGGGGCGTCGCACTGAGCCGACGCCTTTTTCGGTCTTTTCGATATCGATACGCCGTAAGGAGACGAGCATGAGCAAGCGAAAGAGAACGAAGACCGCCTTCGAGGTCCACCGACTCTCCGACGCCGCTGCCGACCCCACGGTCGCCGCCGAGACGATCGAGGCCTACATCAGGATATTCAACGCCGCCGGCGCCGATGAGTGGAACGAGAGCTGGACCGAAGCGCAGGTCCGTCGCAAGCTCTTCGAGGAGACGGCTCCGGAGGCCGACCGTTGTTGCCTGACGCTCTGGCGGTTCGGCGGCCAGGTGGCCGGACTGTCGCTGGCGCTCCTGTGTGAGCCCCTGGATTCTTTGACCGTCCGTGACCTGCCGCCGTCCTTCCAGGGACGGCAGCACCTCGAGGGTTTCAGGAAGCACCTTTCCTGGATCGCCGGGCCGAAGGCCAAACTGGTCGTCTACCGCGAACTTGGGATCATCCCGGAGTATCGCGGCGGCCTGGAGCCGATCATCGGACTGGTGATCGAACCGCTCTCCCGGGCGCGCCGTGCCGGGGCCAACTTCGGCTGCTTCTGGACATCGCGTCGCAGCCGGCTCTATCCGCTCATGGTCGGTTACGGTCTGCGTCTCATCTATGATTTCCATGATCCGGACGATCACGTGTTCATGGGCGACGACCTCAAGAACGGCTGGCGCCGTTTCCGCACCGCACCTGCCGTGGCCCGGGACCTGATCGCCGAACGGCTCAAGTCCTGACGGTGCCGACCCGACCTCAACTCCCGCTTAGCGGGAGTTTTTAGTATAATTCAAGTGATGTCCACCTATCCGAACGAAGAACAGATGAAAAGTGCAGCCGGAGACGGCGAGCGGTACGTCAGCACCCATCAGCACCTGTGCCAGGGTGCCCGCGACAACGATCGTTATTTCATCGCGGTCAACGTCGCTTCGGCCAAGACGGTCCGGAGATTCAGTCACGCCGGATCGGACCTGCTCGACCGCATCAACGCCTTCGATCTGGCCGAGGTCTCCCGGATGAACCTGGGACGGATCAATATGATCGGTGTTTCCTCTTTCTGCGGGCCGCACGGCCTGCTTTGGGGATATGACGTGGTCCGCCCGACCTCCCTGGATGCGGTCTCGCCGCTGTTCACGCTGCCTGACATGGCGGAATCGGAGGTTCCGGTATACAACGCCGAACCGCTGATCGAGGCGGCGGCGGGCCTTTTCGGCACGATTGAAGACCGGCGTTTCCCCCTGTCCCCCGGGACACTCTGTCCGGTCGCAGCCAAATACATCACCAGCGCCGAGCCGGGCACCATCTATGCCGCCTGCGGCCTGGGGATAGGTACGAGCGAGGGTTCCAGGATGACGGTCCTGATGGAAGATACCGGCACCTTCACGCCCGATATGGCCGCCGAGCCTCTCGGCACCAAGAACCAGATCCTGCGTGCCTTGGCCGGCAGCGTACTGGCCGTAGCCAGCACTCAAGGTGTAGAATGTAAGAAAGTGTTCGTCGCCCTCACCTCCATCGAGGTCGGCGAGGGCGAAGTGGGCTGTTGTCTGTCCATGATCCCTTATTTCGCGCTGGCCCGTGACGCCCTGCCTCCCGGCGGGTTCCCGGAGCTGTTCCGGCTGCGTCTCGAGGCTTGGCTCTAGGCGCGACGGCCCGATAAGAACCGGTCCTGATGCCGTTCCTCTACCAGATCAACTATTTCATTACGGCTTTCCTGGCCTTCCTGGTGGGTCTTTTGGTGTTCAGCCGGCGGCCGCGGGACACCATCGCCCGGGCCTTCATGTTCTTCACTGTCTCCATCGCCTCCTGGGTGCTAACCCTATATTTCTTCTATCTGCTCACGGACGCGGCAGCGGTGATCCTGGTCGGACGCCTGAATTTCGCCGTGACCACGCTCCTGGCCTACTCGGCCTTCATTTTCTCCTATCTTTTCCCCCGCAAGACGTTCCGCATACCTTCCGGGGTCCAGTTCGCCCTCGGCCTGTTCACCTTCGTGCTTTTCGCGGTGACCATGACCAGCGATCTGGTGAGCAACAACGAGATCATCCGCGGCCTGGATCGGATCACCCTTTTCGGCCCGTTGTATCCCTACTGGGCGGCCCATTTCATCATCTTTTCCGTCTCGGCCATGGTCATCACCGTGCTGAAGCTGAGTTTCTGCCGGCCGAGCTGCCTATCGGGCAGGGAGCGGCAGCAGGCCGGAGCCTTCCTGTTCGCCTTCATCTGGGGCATCGCTTTCGGTACGCTCACTAACATCATCCTACCCTTCATCTACGGCGAATACGCCATGCAGCACTGGGGACCGTTAAGCGGCCTCATTTTCGTCCTGATCACGGCTTACGCCGTAGCCAAGTACGAGCTGCTCAATATCAAGATCCTGGCGTCGGAGACGCTCATCGCCGGACTGCTGCTGTTCTTCGTAGTGGATATGGCCTTCTCGGCCACGACCCACGAGCTGATCTATGAGATGACGACGTTCGTTTTCGTGGTCGTCCTCAGCGTCCTGCTGATCCACAGTCTGAGGAAGGAGGCGGTGCGGATGGAGAAGCTGCAGGTGGTGACCGACAAGTACCGACGGGCCAACGAGCGGCTGGTGGATCTCGATGCGGCCAAAAACGAGTTCATCTCGATAGCCTCGCATCAGCTGCGGACGCCGGTATCAGTCATGAAAGGATACCTTTCCCTGATGCGGGACGGGGCTTACGGCGAGATCGGCGGCTCCATGCGGGACAAGGTCGACCAGATGTACGAGATGAACCAGCGGCTGGTCCGCATGATCAACAACATGCTCAACCTGTCGCGGATAGAGCGCGGCGGTCTGGATATCGAGCTCGAGCCGACCGACCTGCTGAAGGTCATCGATACCGTCATGGAAGAGCTGTCCTTCAAGGCCAAGCAGCGGGAAGTCGATCTGAATTTCGTCCGGCCGGAGGACGATCCGCCGAAGGTCCTGGTGGATGAGGAGAAGTTGATCGAGGTATTGAGCAACGTCATCGACAATTCGCTGAAGTTCACCCCCAAGGGGAAGATCACCGTGCGGCTCCAGGTGGACGAGGACAGGAAGCACGTCAAGCTGTATATTGAGGATACCGGCATCGGCATGAACGCGCGGGAAGCCAAGAACGCCTTCAAGAGGCACTATCGGGCCCGCACCTCACGCAAGATAACCGGAGAGACCGGGACCGGTCTCGGCCTGTACATAACCCACACCTTCCTGAAGCGTATGGGCGGCGACATCAGTGTCGTCAAGACGGCTCCCGGCAAGGGCACCACCATGGTCATCATGTTGCCGGCGGCCAACCGCATTCCCCGGGGGAAATAATTCCAGGATATGCCGATTTTCGAACTGCTCATCACGCACAACACCCTGCTGGCCGGCATCCTGTCGCTGGGCTTGGCCACCTGGGTCTATCTCGACGACCGGGAACGCCCCGTCAACATCACCTTCGGCGCCCTGCTGATGGCGGTATCCTTGTGGTTCTTCTCCTACGCCCTCTGGCAGTCGGTCGACGAGCCGCGCCATATCCTGTTCTGGCTGAGGATGCTGCTGTTCGTCGGCTCCCTCCTCCCGGTCCTCTTCTTTTTCTTCGGTACGACCCTCTCCACCAACCGTCTGCCGGCGCTCTGGCTGCAGACAGCGGCCCTCCTGCCGAACCTGGTCATCCTGCTCTTCGTGTTCTTCTCGGATCGGGTGGTCTTCCTGTTAAACGACGTGTCCACCCAGTTCGGTCCGGGTCGGGTCACCTTGACCTATCACTTCGCCCTGTTCTTCCTGGCCACTTTGGGGACCTTCGTCTATGCCTCGCGCCAGAAACGGCCGCTTTATGACCGGACACGCCTGGCTGCCGCGGCGATCGGTGCCGTAGTCGCCTTCAACTCGATCTTCGCCGTACTGTCCATGTCATCGGCGGCGCAGGATACGGAGACGTTCTGGATCGCCAATATCGCCCTGGTCGGCGGCATGCTGCTGACCATCGCCTCGGCCGTCAAGAAGAGCATCATCCTTGACCTGAAGATGGTCGGCGTGGAGCTTTTCATCATGCTCACTATCTCGGTCATCGCGACGGACATGGTGGTCTCGGAGTCGATCCTGGACCTGACCTTCCGTCTCGTCCTTCTGGTGGTCCTGGTGTTCTTCGGCGTACTGACGCTCAAGTCGCTGATCAACGAGGTGCGCCGCCTGCGGGAGATCGAGACGCTCAACGAACAGATCATGCAGATGAACGGCCGGCTGATCGAGGCCGACAAGATGAAGACCAGGTTCGTCTCCTTCGCCTCGCATCAGATGCGGGCGCCGCTCGGCGGCATCCGCAGCTATCTCTACATGATGATCGATGGTGATTTCGGCAAGCTTACCGACCAGCAGGAATCGATCATGCGGGTCAACGTGGATGCCCTGGAAAGGCTGCAGCAGACCATCGAGACCTTCCTTAACGTGACCAAGATAGAATCCGGCTCCTTCGATTTCTACAAGACGCGGGCGCCGCTGCAGCAGCTGGTGGAGCGCGTCGTCAAACAGCTACAGCCGGCCGCCGATCGGAAGAGGCTGGAGATGGTCATGGAACTGCCTCTCGGGCTGCCGCCGGTCATGATCGACAGCGGCAAGATGTTCCACGTATTGGTCAACCTGATCGATAATTCCATCAAATATACCGATGAAGGCAGTATCCGGCTCACCGCCCATGAGGAGGGTGACCACCTCGTCTTCCTGGTGACCGATACCGGCCGCGGCCTGGATGAGCGGGAGAAGAACAACATCATGAGGGTGATCCGTGAAGGGCTCAAGGAGGTCAAGTTCGAGGAGACCGGCGGGTCGGGATTGGGCCTGCATATCGCCAACAAGATCATCGAAGGACACGGGGGCGAGATGGTGATACAGTCCGAAGGGCGCGGCAAGGGTTCGACCGTCGGCTTCCGCATCCCGCTCTCCTGAAGGGGTTTTTGACAGCCTTATCACCGGTGGTATAATCACCCCGCGCTGGCCGAGAAGCCGCGTCGGACCTTCGGTCCTGACGCCCTTCCGGGAGCTCCGGCGCCAGGTGATTTTTTATAAATTTATGTTTCATCAGAAGAACGTTATGCCTAACAAGGATACGGGCCTCGAGCCCGAGACGATCATCTCCGCCTCCGTCAAGGTCGAGGGTGATTTCGTAAGTCAGGGCAATGTCCTTATCGAGGGAGGCGTCGAAGGGAGCCTGCGGACCGAGAAGGACCTGCGGGTAGGTGAACAGGCCAGGATATCGGCGGATGTCTTCGCCTCAAACGCGGTCGTGGCCGGCGAGGTCTGCGGCAATATCACCATCACCGGTAAGCTCGAGTTGGAGCCTTCGGCTCGAATCTCCGGGGATATCCGGACCAAGAACCTGGTGGTGGCCAGCGGGGCCGCGATCAACGGCCGGATCTCCATGGGCGAGACGACCGGTGAGACGAAGGCGCCCTCCATGTCATCCAAGGAGGAGACGATCAACAAGCCGGCGCTCAAGCTGGAGGGGGAGTTCTCGGAGACCGAAGCTCAGAAGACGAAGAAGGCCGGCGCCGTCCTCTCGAAGTGACGGGCGGTGCCATCCGGCGACAGGCCGGATCCGGACGCGGCGAGATTCGTCCCGCCGCGACCGGTGACCCGGGACAGACGGGATGTATTACTACTATATATATGACGGCTTCCTGGCCGACGGGAAGTATGACCGGACGTTGGCGGCGATCGAGACACGTCTGACCGATTTAGGGATCAGCGGCAAGATCGGCCGTCTTTCGCCGTTCACCAATGCCCGAGGCCTGATCCGCGACGAGACCCGTCGGGGCGTACAGACGCTGGTGGTGGTCGGCAATGATGAGACGGTCTCGAAGGTGGTCGAGGGTCTCGGGGAGGCTAAAGTGACCCTGGGGTTCATACCGGTCGGCTCCTCTAACGAGATAGCCCGTTCTTTGGGGATACCGGAGGGGGTGGAAGCGTGCGACGTCCTCTCCAAGCGGGTCACTCAGAAGATAGACCTCGGCCTGGTGAACGGCCGGTTCTTCCTGTCGTCGGTGCGCATCCCGCAGGGCGAGGTCACCATAGAGGGCGAAGGCAAGTACCGGATCAGCACCCCGCGCACCAAATGTGAGGTCATCGTGAGCAATCTGCGCAGCGGACAGGTCATCGACGACGAGTATCCTGTCTCTTTCCGCCCCGGTGACCCCAAGGACGGGTTCCTGGACACCCTGGTCCGACCGAGTGCGGGAGGCATCTGGGGTACCATACGCAAGAGGCTGCCGAACGTACCGAGCGTCATACCGTTACGCAAGATGTGCATCTCCAGCGACAAGCCCTTTCCGGTGATAGCCGACGGCCGGACATTCATGAACGACTCCCTTTCCATAGAGATCGTGCCGGACCGGCTGAAAGTGATCACCGGACGGGAGAGGCAGTTCGCGCAGGAGATGGGGTGACAGTCGGCGGTTTGGCCTTGCGTCGTCGGGCCCCGTAAGGTATCCTGTCTTCGCTCCAGACGGGACGGACCGTGAAAGATAAAGACATGCGGACGTGGCGGAACCGGCAGACGCGCCAGCTTGAGGGGCTGGTGGGGGCAACCCCGTGAGAGTTCAAATCTCTCCGTCCGCACCACTCGGGTCCGTTCATTCCCGGCCAGACTATCCGGCCGGCGACAGGAGCGTAGCCGAGCGGTCCCGGATGACCGTCCGGACCGGCCAGCCCTCCCGGCTGGTTTTTCGGTACGGTCAGCCGCTGACAGGCTCAGGCTTCCGTTCGGTATCACGATACGCTATAATCCAGGACAGGAGGGACCTCGACGATACGGATATCCGGGACGATTAGCTCAGCTGGTTAGAGCGCCTCGTTTACACCGAGGAGGTCGTAGGTTCGACTCCTACATCGTCCACCAACTCGACTATCACACCTTATGAACCTAGTCTTGCGCATCGTCGGCGGCATAGTCCTGATGGGAATCGGTTCCCTGTTGGTTATAAAGACCAAATGGTTCCTCGAGAACTTCGGTCGCATCGATTGGGCGGAGCAGAAACTCGGTTCGGGAGGCACCTGGATGTTCTACAAGCTGCTCGGTATCATCATCATATTCGCCGGTATGATGATGGCGACCGGTCTTTTGGGCGGTTTCCTGTTGGGCACCGTCGGCCGCCTCTTCACTCCGTAAACACGACAGTATGGTCTACATACCGACCGGCAAGGAACTCATCGACCCGTTCAATATCCTGGAACAGGCCGGCATCCGTGAGGGGATGCAGGTGGCCGACTTCGGTTGCGGCACTCTGGGTCACTACGTCTTCCCGGCGGCGCGGATGGTCGGTGAAAGCGGCCAGGTCCATGCCGTGGATATCCTCAAGTCCGTCCTGGGGGGCATTGAGAGTCGGATGAAGATGGAGGGGGCAGGCAACGTCCGGACCGTCTGGGGCGATCTGGAGCGAGATCGCGGCGTCGGTATCGATGACGGACAACTCGATATCGGCCTGCTCATAAACAACCTGTCCCTGTCTAAGCAGAAGGAACAGATGCTCAAGGAATGCGTCCGTATGGTCAAAGGGGGCGGCAAATTCGTCATTGTCGACTGGAAACCGACCGGAGCGCCTTTCGGACCTGAGGCGTCGACCCGCGTGAGCGCCGAGGAGGCCAAGTCCCTGGCGGCGGGCGCGGGACTGAAGCTGGAGAAGGAGTTCAAGGCCGGTCAGTTCCATTACGGATTGGTGTTCGTCAGATGATCGGCGGGAGGCGTCACCCCGGAACGTCAGCGGCATCAGGAGGCCCCCGGCAAGGGGGCTTTTCGGTATGGTCGGACCAGCATCGTCGCGCCCTTGCCTTTTTCCGGACAGTCGCCTAAAATGCGAACTCCGACCATATATCGTCCCGTCGTCAATATGGAATTGCTGCAAGGATACGCACCCCTCCTGGATATCAGCTATTGGTTCAATCCGCGCCCCGTGCCGTTGGGTCCGTCACTGGTCGGCGGGGTCTTCTCGTTCTTCAGTTGGTTCGTCGTGGTGGCGGTCGCCTTGAGGGTCATCGCCCACTTCGTGGGTAAACGGGACCGGCTCAAGAGCGATGTCGCCGCACGCTTCGCGCGGCTGTTGGGCACCTCGGGTTTCCTGGGGCTGTTGTTCCTGTTTTTCGCTTTCGAACAGATTCCGCTTTTCGGGATGCGTTTCTGGTTCCTGCTGCTGTTCCTGCTGTTCATGGTCTGGCTCATGAGAATCGCGCTGTTCGTTGTCCGCGACTATCCGGCGCTACGTCGGCAGGATACGGAGAAGAGACGTTTCGAGAGGTATCTGCCTAACAGGAGGAATTGACCTATGGACCGGCGGGCCTGCGGCATGACCGGTGAGGATGCTGCAGCCCGTTATCTGCGTTCCCGCGGCTTCCGGATACTGGCCCGCCGGTGGCGGACGCGGTTCGGAGAGATAGATCTCGTCACCAGCAAGGGGGACGAGATCGTTTTTGTCGAGGTGAAGACCAGGCGTTCCGGTTCGTTCGGCGTGCCTCAGGCCGCCGTGGACCGGTGGAAACGCGAACGGCTGCGACGGGTTTGCTACGCTTTCCTGGAACGACACAACATCATACCGCAGAGGCCTTTCCGGATAGATGTCATTGCCGTGACGCTCGGATCCGGAGGTCGTCCGGATCGCCTGACGCATATCAGGTATGCCGTCAGCGAGGATGATTGACGGCGGCCGGTGCCGCTGCTAAGCTCGAGAGCCGCACCTTTCGGGCGATCTGACGCCCGACGGACGGTATATCCTTACATTGATAGTCGGAAGCTCCTGCCGGTCACGGCAGGGTTGGAGGTAGTGATGGATCCGATGATCCTCAAGCTGCTGGTGATCGCCGCGGTCTCCTTGGCCGGCTTCGTCCTAGTCACCGTGCTGACCAAAGCGGCCCTTTTCAGGGGGGTGGCCAACGGCATCCGCTATCTGCGTTTTCGGATCAGGCTGTGGCGTGATCCGGCCCTGAAGAGACGGTTCGAGATCGTGGGGCAGTACGAAGGCCTGTTTCTGGCCCTGGTGCATGTCCGGGCCCTCAACCGCCGCCTGCACGACGGAGAGCCGCGCGACCGGGACGGGCGGCCCGTTCCGGCCGGTCTGGTCGAGCGGCACCAGGAACAGACCAGCTCGGCTTTTGCCGAACTCAAGAAGCGCTGCGTTGACCTGCTCGATTCGTTGGATGAGGAAGGCATCGAGGCGGTCGCTGAGTTTCTTGCCGGTCAGCTGGCCGGCCTGTCGCCGGACGTCAGGGAGGTACAGGCCTTCCTGGAATCGGAACAGAGGCTCGTCCGGCGTCAGCCGTCACTGGTCGTCGGCCATGTCGAGCGGCTGGTCAAGCGCTTCGCCAAGGGGCCTGAGGCCGGTCCGGACGGTCCGGCGGACTGAACCGAGTCGCGCCCGGCCGGCACCCTTGCATGACCCGCCGGAATGGTGTATCCTGCCTTTCGGGACTAGTTCATGATATGGACTAGTCCCTTTTCATACCCAATATAAGGATCGGGAAGTCCGTCCAGCAGACTTTTCCCCAAAGACAAGCCAATATGCCGTCACCGTTAATGCAGGCGATCAAACAGATAAGTGAGGAGAAGAACATCTCGACCGAATCGGTCATCGAAACGATCGAGGCTGCGCTGGCCGCCGCCTACCGCAAGGATTTCGGCGAGAAGAACCAGAACATCAAGGTCGAGTTCGATGTCGAGACCGGCGATTTCGAAGTGTTCGACGTCAAGACCGTGGTTGAGGACATGGAGCTTCCTGAGGAGGAAGAGGAGGAAGAGGCAATCGGAGAGCCGACTGCGGCCCGGGCGGCGGTTTCGGAACCGCTGGCCAAGGCGGCTGAAGAGGCCCCGGCTCCCGAGGGTCCGGTCGGCATGGAAGCCGTGATCATCGAGGAGAAGAAGTTCAATCCCAAGACCGAGTTGATGATCTCCGATGCCATGGAGCTCAAGAAAGACGCCGAGATCGGCGAGGAGATCCGGACCCAGCTGGAAGTGCCGGCGGCTTTCGGACGCATGGCCGCCCAGACCGCCAAGCAGGTCATCATCCAGAAGATCCGTGAGGCGGAGAGGAACAAACTGTTCGACGAGTTCAAGGAACACGAGCACGAGCTGATCAACGCCACCGTCCAGCGGCGCGAGGGTCGGGTCATCCTGATCGACCTGGGCCGGCTGACCGGTGTTATGCCGCCGGACGAACAGATTCCCGGCGAGCGGTACGCGTCGGGCGACCGCCTTAAGGTCTACGTGACTGAGGTCCGCATGACCACCAAGGGTCCGGAAGTGATCGTGTCACGGTCCCATCCGGACATCGTGCGCAAGCTGTTCGCCTTGGAGATACCTGAAGTGGCCAGCGGCGCCGTGGTCATCCAGGCCGTGGCCCGTGAGGCTGGCGCCAGGTCGAAGGTGGCGGTCTCCTCGACCGAGGAGAACGTCGATCCGATCGGTTCCTGTATCGGTCAGCGGGGCACGCGCATCCAGACGATCATCGCCGAATTGGGCGGGGAGAAGATCGATGTCATCCAGCACGATGAGGATCCGATCCATTTCATCATGAACGCGCTCTCCCCGGCCCGGGTGGTCAGTATCCAGCTCAAGGAGGATCAGAAGACAGCCGATGTCCAGGTCACCAGCGACCAGCTCTCCCTGGCCATCGGCCGCGGCGGGCAGAACGTTCGGCTGGCCTCGCGTCTCACCGGCTGGAAGATCAATATCGTCGATATGGATGCCGGGACTGGCGCGGCCGACACTCCTGAAGGCGACGCTTCTGAAGACGAAGGTGAAGAGATGTCGGAGGGGGCGGAAACAGCGCCGGAAGGCGACGGCGCATCGGATGAGGAGGCGGCCGACGGCGAGAGTGAAGAGAAGGAGGCCGGACCGGCCGTCGCCGACGAGGCGGGAGCCGACGCGGTGGCGGCAGGGCCGCCCGAAGAGGGTGACGAAGCTCCGGAAGAAGAGGAACCTAGGGAGGAGTGAGCGTTATGAGCGCCTTCTACAACACCATTTTCTACCAGCCGATATTCAACCTGCTGATCGGGCTGTATAACCTGGTGCCCGGGCATGATATCGGGGTCGCCATCATCATCCTGACCGTGCTCATCAAGCTGGTGCTATGGCCGGTGTCCGCCAAGGCTCTCAAATCGCAGAAGGCCCTGTCCGATCTGCAGCCCAAGGTCGAGGAGTTGAAGAGGAAGTATAAGGACAAGGAGCAGAAGGAGGAGCTGGCCAAGAAGCTGATGGAGCTCTATTCCCAGGAGAAGGTCAATCCGGCCTCTTCCTGCCTGCCGCTCCTGATCCAGCTGCCGGTGTTCATCGCCCTCTATCAGGCGATGTCACACGGCCTCCAGTCGAGCGGCTTCGAGCTGCTCTATTCGTTCGTCAGTCAACCCGAGGTCATCGAGCCGTCATTGCTCGGCGTGATCAATCTGGCCTTGCCGAGTCTGCCCTTGGCCTTGGCGGCCGGCATCGGACAGTTCTTCCAGGCCAGGATGATGGTCACCCGACGCCAGCCCAAGGATACCCCCGGCGCCAAGGATGAACAGATGCTCTCCTCGATGAACAAGCAGATGATGTACGTGATGCCGTTCGTCACCGTGTTCATCGGCATGCAGCTGCCGGGCGGACTGGCTTTGTACTGGTTCGTGATGAACCTCCTGACCATCGCCCAGCAGGCGATATTTTTCCGCAAAGGCAAACCGGAGGCCGCCGCCTGATGGCCGGCACCTCCGCTCACGTGTTCGTATCAGGCGTATGTTCTTACGTGATTCAGAACTGCGCGGACTCCCGGTCCGCACTGTCGGCGGCACCCGTCTGGGTAAGGTGGCCGGCGTGATCATCGATGTGGAGACACAGACGGTAGTGCAGTATGCGGTGAGGAAGACGCGCGGATTACCCGTGCTGTCGCCGCCCCGGCTGCTGATACGTGCCTCACAAGTCGTCTCCCTGGACGACAAGGAGATGGTGGTCGAAGACAACACCGTCACCGTAGAGGAGGGGGTCGGTATCGAAGTAAGCGAGCGGGCCGCCGGCACGGCACCCTCCGGGGCGGTCAATGCCGTCAGGCAGGCGGGTCGGGGATGACCCGGTCCGTGCCGGTAAGGCCGCGCGGTCAGCGGGTCGGCCTATGTTGGCAGGATCTCACCAAATCGAAGTCCGTCGACGCGTGCTGAGGACGCTCGCCTATTTCGACCTGTTCGACTATCCGCTGACCCTATCAGAGATAGCGCGTTACCTGACAGGTGACGGCGATCGGGAGGCCGAGACGGTCGATGCGGATTCCATACGGGAAGCCCTGACCGCGGTCGGAGTCGGTCAGCATGATGGGTACTATCATCTGTCAGGGCGGGAAGCGATAGTGTCGATCCGTCAGCGCCGCTACCGTCTGGCCAAGCGCAAATACGACCTGGCCAGGCGCTGGGCCGGCGTTTTTCGTCACCTGCCTTCGGTACGGCTCATCGCCGTCTGCAACAGCCTGGCCCTGGCCAACGCCGATCAAGACAGCGATATCGACCTGTTCGTGGTGACGCGGCCCGGTCAGCTCTGGATCACCCGACTCATCATGGTCGGTCTGCTGCATCTCCTGAGACTCCGTCCGACTGCCACGGAGAGCGCCGACCGGTTATGCCTGAGTTTCTTCGTCACCAGCGACAGTCTGGACCTGACTCCAGTCCATCTAGGCCCTGACGACGCCTATCTGGCCTATTGGCTGGCCACGCTCATGCCGTTATACGACGCCGGCGGGGTCATGGCTGAGCTGACCGCCCGCAATACCTGGACGCGACGGTTCCTGCCGTCGGGCGGTACGGTCGAGCCGGCGGCGGTCCGCTCTCTCGGTCGGTCCAAGTTCTGGCTTCGCCCCCTTTCGCCGTTGTTACGTCTTCTGGAGGCGCCCGCCCGCTCCTTTCAGAGGCGTCGTTTCCCTCCGGAGATACTTGCTGCCATGAACCGCGGCAAGGGTGTGGTGGTCAATGACCGCATGCTGAAGTTCCATGTCGCCGACCGCCGCGCCGATTTCAGCCGCCGGTACCGGGAACGCCTGGTGTCACTCAAGTCGATCGCATGAGAGCGCGCCGGCCAACGGATCTCGTCCTGGTCATCCTGCTGGTGGCCGCCCCGTTCGGCACCCGCTATATCTGGCAACCGGGTCGGCTCGGCGGAGACGTCATCGAAGCCGGGACGGCCAGTCTTTTCTTGACCCAGCTTCTGGCGGTCTTTTTCGTGTCGGTCGCTTTCATGTCCGCAAGGCGCGTCGGGCGGGATATCCCGACGCTGCCGCTCGTCATCGCGACCTCCTTCCTGGTCGGCTGGTCTGTCGTCGCGGCGGCCTGGAGCGGCGACCCCCGAGCCTTCGTGGTCGTCGGCTGGGTAGTCCTGGGCGCGGCTCTTCTGTTCGCCTGCCGGTCCGGCCGTCCGGACGTCCGTCTGATGCTCCAGGCGTTGGTGGTCGGAGCGACGCTACAAGCGGGATTGGCGCTGGTCCAGTCAGTAAGTCAGATAGTGCCGGCATCGACTTGGCTCGGTACGGCTGCGCATGATCCGTCGCAGGCCGGGACATTCGTGGTTGAGGCCGCGACCGGTCGTTGGCTGCGCGCTTACGGTACGTTATCCCACCCCAACCTGCTCGGTATGCATCTGGCCGCGGGACTTCTGGGGTCGGTCGCGCTGCTCTATGGAGAGAACCGGATCCGGTCGCGTCGGACCCTGGTCGCCGCGGCGACCCTCCTGGCCTGCGGCCTTTTCCTGACCTTCTCCCGCAGCGCTTTCATCGGTCTCATGGCCGGGGCGGCCTGGATGGCCTGGGGGGCTTACCGGCGGCGGCTACGCCTACCGGCGATGCTCCTGCCTTTCCTGACGGTCCTGATACTGTCTTCGGCGTTCCTGACGGCGTTCCTGCCCGATCTGGTATCCGTGCGTCTGGGCGGCCAGGAACGCCTGGAGGAGCGGTCGGTACGGGAACGGGTGACCGGTTACGGTGAGGCCTGGAATCTCCTCGTGGACCGGCCATGGAGCGGCACAGGTCCGGGATTGATGCCTTATGCCCTGGCTGCGGCCGGAGGGGACGGGGGGCGCGGTTGGGATTTCCAGTACGTCCATAATACGCCCCTGCTGGTGGCGGTGGAGACCGGTATACTCGGAGCTCTCTCCTGGATCGCTGTCGTCCTGGCTGTCTTGATATCGTCTTGGCGGCGGTCGTCGGTCCGGGAACGTCCGGAATCGGTCGTCCTGCCGGCCATCTTCTTGGCGCTCTGTGTAGCCGGTCTGTTCGACCATTTCGTCTGGAGTTCCTGGTTCGGCCAGTCGATGTTCTGGCTGCTGGCCGGACTGGCGGTCTTCGGTCACTATGAACCGGTCAGGTCGACCGAGGTCCCGGCAGTACCCGGCGATGCCATATCCACTTGACAGCCCGATATTTCATGGTAAAAATGTATTAGCACTCATATTTAGTGAGTGCTAACTAATGGAAAAAACGCGTAAATTACGCCTTTTTTATACTTAAGTCCGCCGTAGTCTATGCAAGTAAAACCGCTCAGCGACCGCGTCTTGGTCAAGCCTCTCGATGAGTCCGAAACCACCAAGTCCGGCATCGTCATCCCGGATACGGTCGAGAAGGAAAGGCCGGAGAAGGGTGAGGTCATCGCCGTAGGTCCCGGCAAGATGCTCGAGAACGGTTCCCGTTCCGAGATGTCGATCCAGCCTGGTGACAAGGTCGTCTTCAAGAAGTACGGCCCGGACGAGATCAAGGTCGACGGTCAGGAGCTCCTCATCCTGGAGGAATCGGACATCCTGGCTGTCCTCGGATAGGCATCACGAAAGATCCCCGGCCGGCTTCCTTGAGGTCGGCCTCCCAAGATTCGCATACTAAGCATCAGAGTTATGGCAAAACAGATACTATTCACCGAACAGGCCCGTCAGAAGATCAAGAAGGGCGTCGACACCTTGGCTAATGCCGTGAAGGTCACGCTCGGTCCGAAGGGGCGGAATGTGGTGCTCGACAAGGGTTTCGGTTCGCCTACCGTAACCAAGGACGGGGTGAGCGTCGCCAAGGAGATCGACCTCGAGGACAAATTCGAGAATGTCGGCGCCGAACTGGTCAAGGAGGTCGCCTCCAAGACCAATGACGTGGCCGGTGACGGCACGACAACGGCTACGGTGCTGGCTCAGATGATCTATGCCGAGGGTGTCCGTAACGTGGCGGCCGGAGCCAATCCGATGATCCTCAAGCGGAGCATCGACCGCGGGGTGGAGGCCGTCGTCAAGACCCTGACCGAGGATATCTCCAAGCCGATTTCCGGCGAAGAGGTCGAGAACGTGGCGGCTATCTCCGCCAACGATCCCGAGATCGGGAAGATCATCGCCTCGGCGATGAAGGATGTCGGCGAGAACGGGGTGATCACCGTGGAGGAGTCGCAGTCCTTCGGCATCGACAAGGAGGTCGTCGACGGCATGAGGTTCGACAAGGGCTACGTCTCGCCGTACATGATCACCAATCCGGAGAGGATGGAGGCGGAGTATAACGACGCCCTGATCCTGATCACCGACAAGAAGATCTCATCCGTGCAGGAGGTCGTTCCGGTGCTCGAGCGGGTGGCCCAGCAGGGCAAGAAGGACCTGGTGATCGTCGCTGAGGATATCGAGGGCGAGGCCCTGGCCACTCTCGTGGTCAACAAGCTGCGCGGCACCTTCAACACCCTGGCGGTCAAGGCTCCCGGGTTCGGCGACCGGCGCAAGGAGATGCTCAAGGACATCGCCGTACTGACCGGCGGCAAGGTCATCAGCGAGGAGGTCGGACTCAAGTTGGAGGAGGCCCAGCTGGAGGATCTCGGCCGGGCCCGCAAGATCGTCTCGACCAAGGAACACACCACTGTCGTCGACGGTGCAGGCGATGACGGACAGATCAAGGACCGGGTCGCCACCATCAAGAAGGAGCTGGATGCCGCCGATTCCGACTTCGACAAGGAGAAGTTGCAGGAGCGTCTGGCCAAGCTGTCGGGCGGCATCGGCGTGATCAAAGTCGGCGCGGCCACCGAGACCGAGATGAAGGAGATCAAACAGCGTATCGAAGATGCCGTGGCCGCGACCAAGGCGGCCGTCGAGGAAGGTATCGTTCCCGGTGGAGGCGTGGCGCTGCTGCGTGCTTCCCAGGCCCTGGACGGCCTGGAGGAGAAGGAGGCGGTGCAGGATGCGGCCGTCGGCATCAGGATCCTGCGTCGGGCTCTTGAGGAGCCGCTGCGTCAGATCGCCGTGAACGCAGGGAAGGACGGCGCGGTGGTCGTCGCCGAGGTCATGAAGACCGAGGGAGGACATGGTTATAATGCCGCGGCGGACAGGTTCGAGGACCTGTCGGCCGCCGGAATCATCGATCCGACCAAGGTCACCCGTTCGGCCCTGCAGAACGCGGCGTCAATCGCCTCGCTGCTGCTCACGACCGAAGCGGTCGTGACCGACATTCCGGAAAAGAAGGAGCCGGTCGGTCCGCCGGAAGGCGGCATGGGCATGGGAATGGGCGGCTTCTGACCTTAAATATGCGGTATACGGGCGCTCCGACGTCATGTCGGGGCGCTTTTCGATAGGCGGGAAGAGGGTCGGCGCCGCTCAGCAGCCCGCCGGCTTGGAAATCAGGCCACGATAAGGTAAACTGCAGGTGCGGCGATAAGCTGCTTTAAGCATTCAGTCTTGAGACTTATGAACGATGAACGTCAGGAGGAGCATTCGGGGACACGCCCTGAAGAAGGACGGCCCGAATCCGAGAGTAGGCCGGAAGACAAGCCGGCCGGAAAGAAGCTCGATCCCGAGCATCAGGACATCGAGGACAATAAGGTGTTCGCCGCCCTGTCCTATCTGGGGCCGCTGCTCATCGTGCCGCTCCTGATGTCCCGCGACAGCGATTACATCCGTTTCCACGCCCGCCGCGGACTGGTCCTGTTCTTCGCCGAAGTCCTGTTGAGCTTCCTGTTCTGGAATCCTTTGTTCATGATGCTTCTCGGCCTGGCCTTCATCGTCATCTCCCTCTACGGTTTCGTCCAGGCGGTGCTCGGGCACCATTGGAAACCCAAGGTACTGAGCGACATCGCCGATCGCATCAGGCTCTGACCACCGTTTCATTTCGGGATATCCTAAAGATATGTTGAAACAACACCTCCACGATATCGAGCAGTTGGCTGCCCGCGTCGCCGATACGTGGAGGTTACTTTGACCTGGATTCGCTCCAGTCAGAGATAACCTCCCTGGAACAGGAGACGCAGCAGCCGGATTTCTGGCAGGACCGGGATCGGGCGCAGCGTCTCAGCCGCAAGCTCGGCGGACTCCGCGAGCAGTATTCGGAATGGAAGAAGCTCAAGGACGGAGTGGATGAGCTGCTCGCTTTCGTCCGGTTGGCCCTCGAAGAGGATGACGAGTCGGTCGAGGACGAGGTGGTCCGGCAGTTCGGTGACTACCTCCGATCCTTCGAGTCCCTCGAGTTCATGACGATGATGGACGAACCGTACGACGACCGGGACGCCCTGATGGCGGTGCACGCGGGAGCCGGCGGCACCGAGGCTCAGGACTGGGCCGAGATGCTGCTGCGTATGTTCCTGCGATTCGCCGAATCCCGGGGCTGGAAGGCCAAGGTGCTGGACAAGCATCCCGGCGCGGAAGCGGGTATCAAGAGCGCCACCGTCGCCTTCGAGGGCCGTTACGCCTACGGTTATCTCAAGGCCGAGGCCGGGGTGCATCGGCTGGTGCGCCTGTCGCCGTTCGACGCGGACAAGCTGCGCCATACGTCTTTCGCCCTAGTGGAGGTCCTGCCCGACCTGGGGGAGGTCGAAGAGGTCCAGGTGGACCCCAAGGACCTGCGGATCGATACCTTCCTGGCCTCGGGTCACGGCGGTCAGGGCGTGCAGACGACCTACTCCGCGGTCCGCATTACCCATATCCCGACCGGTATCGTCGTCTCCTGCCAGAACGAGCGTTCCCAGACCCAGAACAAGGAGACGGCCATGCGGATATTGCGGGCTCGGCTGCACGCCATCTACCTCAAGGAACGCGAGGAGGAGAAGCGGAAGCTGCGGGGCGAGTTCACCAGCGCCGAGTGGGGCAATCAGATACGTTCGTACGTGCTGCATCCGTACCGCATGGTCAAGGATCACCGTACCAAGCATGAGACGCAGGATACCGAGGCCGTGCTCGATGGCGATATCGGGCCCTTTATCGAGTCCTATCTGCGTCACAGCAAGGCTAAGGGCGGCAAATAACGGGCGGCGGCGATCGGGTCGCTGCAGCGAAAGCTTATGGGAAAGAAAGTCCTGGTGACCGGCGGCGCCGGTTTCATCGGTTCGCACGTGGTCGATCGGTTGCTCGACCGCGGATATGAGGTGCGCGTCATCGACGATCTCTCGACCGGCCGCAAGGGTAACGTGCGTCGTCCGGCCAGATTACATGTGGCGGACATCAGGTCGAAGAAGGCGGCCGCGCTGATCCGGCGTCTGCAGCCGACCCATCTGGTCCATCTCGCCGCTCACATCGATCTGCGCCGTTCGGTCGATGAGCCGATGTTCGATGCCGACGTCAATATCATGGGCAGCCTGAACATCCTCCAGGCGGCCCTGGGGGCCGGCGTCCGTCATCTGACCTTCGCCTCATCGGCCGCCGTCTATACGGGAGCCGATATCTTACCGACGCCGGAGTCGGCGCCGACCCGACCCGGATCCCCGTATGGCTGTTCCAAACTGTCCTTCGAACACTATCTGCATTCGGCCCGCCTGCTGCATGACCTGTCCGCCGCCGCCCTGCGTTTCTCCAATGTCTACGGACCCCGGCAGACAGTGAAAGGCGAGGCCGGTGCCGTAGCCATCTTCCTGAACAACCTGCTGGCCGGTCGCCCCGTAACCATCAACGGCGACGGCGAACAAACCAGGGATTTCATCTTCGCGACCGATGTGGCGGCGGCGGTCGTGGTCGCTCTCGAGGCGGAGAGCCGCGGCACGTTCAATATCAGTACCGGTATCGAGACCTCGATCAATGACCTGTACAGGTTTTGCCGGCGGGCGTCCGGTTCGCGCCTGGACCCGTCATACGGCGCGGCCAGACCGGGTGACGACCGGCGCGTCTCGTTGGATCCTTCCCGGGCCAAGCAGGAATTGTCTTGGACGCCCCGGGTCGGCATCGAGGAGGGGGTGACCCGTACCCATGCCTGGATGAGCGGCGACCGGAGCCGGTGAGACCGTATGAGGACGATCAGGATAAGCCGTCGTCATGTCAGCAGCAAGGCGCTTCAGGAGGCCGTGGCGGTCCTGCGGCGTGGCGGTACGATCGTCTATCCGACAGAGACCTCTTACGGCATCGGAGCCGACCCGGGCAGCGTCACGGCGGTCCAGGGTGTCTACGCCATCAAGGGTCGGTCGAGTCGGAAACCCCTGCCGGTCATCGCCGGTTCGTTCGGACAGGCCGCCCAGTGGACAGTCCTGACCGGCCGGTCCAGGATCCTGGCCAAGCGATATTGGCCCGGGCCGCTGACGCTGGTGGTGCCGTTTCGGACCAGGCGCAGCGTAGCCTGGCAGCACGGCGGCCGACCGGCCAGTATCGCCATCCGCGTACCCGGCTCGGCCTGGGCCCGGGCCCTGGCCGAGACCTTCGGCTCACCCATAGTCTCCACTTCGGCCAACATCAGCGATGGGGCGCCGGTCTACTCCGGCGGCGCCGTGCGGCGGCTCTTCTCGGGGCGGGAACGACGCCCCGACCTGCTGCTCGATGCCGGTCAACTGCCGATGCGCCCTCCTTCGACCATCGTCCAGGTCCGTCGAGGCGTGCCGGAGGTGCTCCGGGAAGGCGGCCTGACCATCGATCCTTCCGGTGACCGGTGACCCGCCGGACCCGTCCAGCCATAAAGACGATACCGCCATGATCGGAGAACATCTTCATCAGTACCTGAGACATTATCTCGCCTTCCAGGCTTCACAGGAGATGCGCGAGATGTACCTGTCGTCGGCCATACGGAACTTCGCGGTCGGTGCGGTCGGCATCTTCGTGCCGATCTATCTCTTCACCCTGGGTTTCGCCATACGGGAGATACTGCTGTTCTATCTGGCCGTTTCCGTCAGCTATCTCCTGCTGTTACCGCTGAGCGGCAAGCTCTGCCGTCGCCACGGGTATGAGCACACTATCCTCTACAGCTCGCCCTTCCTGATCCTGTATTACTTGAGCCTGTTCGCCATCCCGCACCATCAGGCCTTCATCGCCGCTGCGGCGGTCATGTTGGCGGTGCAGAAAGCGCTCTATTGGCCGGGATTTCACGCCAATTTCGCCGCCTGGTCGAGGTCGGACGAGGGGGGTCGCGAGGTCTCCAACCGTACGGCGATCAATGCCCTGGCCGCCTCGTTCGCGCCGGCCATCGGCGGTCTGGTGATCGCCGCCTGGGGTTTTGGGGCCCTGTTCATCGCCGTGACCGTCCTGGTGCTGCTCTCCAACGTGCCGCTGCTCAGGACGCCGGAATTGCGCGCTGACCGGCCGTTCTCTTACCGGGTGGCTCTCTCCCGGCTGATCGAGCGCGGCAACCGTCGTCAGCTGCTGACCTTCATCGGTTTCGGCGAGGAATTCATCACCCTGGTGCTCTGGCCCATCTTCATCGCCATCATGATTCCCAGTCTCTTCTCCCTCGGCGCCATCATCGCCCTCTCGCGATTGATCAACGTCATAGTGACTCTCTACGTGGGACGACTCACCGACGAGGACCGGCCGCGGCAGGTCCTTTACAGCGGCACGTTCTATACCGTGATGTCCTGGCTGGTCCGTCCGCTCATCACCGGCGGTCTGGGGGTATTCCTGATCGACGCCTTCTATCGCATCTCCCGGAACATGACCATGGTGCCGCTGTTGGCCATACATAACGAGGACGCCCGGAATCATGATGTCATGGAGACGACGATCCTCTTCCTCATGGCGCTGACTTTGGGCAAGATCGCGGCAATCCTGGTCACGTTGGGTCTGGTCCGGCTGTTCCCGGACGACCCCTGGACCGCGATATTCGTCACGGCCGCCGTCTTCACCGGACTGTTCGCCCTGATGAAGAAGCGGCCGCCGGTCGCCGCCTGAGCGCGAGCGGTCACCCGACGCTATGGGTCTCGCCCGACTCAAGACGATCCTCAAGGAGTACGGTCTGAGGCCTCTCAAGTCCCGAGGCCAGCATTTCCTGTTCGACGAAGGCGTGGTGGCCGCGATGGCCGACATCGCCGGGATCGGACCCGGGGATCGGGTGGTCGAGATAGGTCCGGGGTGGGGGATACTGACCGCCGAACTGCTGGAACGCGGCGCCCGGGTCACGGCCGTGGAACTCGACCGGCGTTTGCACCGTCTTCTGACGGACCGTTTCGGCGGGGCGGGGTTGGAGTTGAGGCGGGGTGACATCATGAAGACGACCAACCGCGAACTGTCGGAGTCGTTCGGACCCGGCAAGGACGGTTATAAGGTCGTGGCCAACCTGCCTTACGCCATCACCAGTCCGGTCATCAGGAAGTTCCTGCTCGAGGAACCGCGACCGGTTTCGTTCACGTTGTTGGTCCAACGGGAGGTCGCTGACCGTATCACCGCCCGGCCGGGGAGGATGGCTTCCCTGTCCGTGTTCGTCCAGTCTCTGGCTGATGCTACCAAGGCCTTTCGGGTGCCGCGCGGCTCCTTTTATCCCCAGCCCAAGGTCGATTCAGCGGTGCTCCATGTCGTCCTCCTGAATGAGGCTGCAGAAAGGGAGCGTTTGGGCGGCGTGGACCGGGACTGCCTCCTCGGGGTGGTCCAGGAAGCCTTTTCCGGCAGACGTAAACAGCTGCATAACAGCCTAAAAAAGAGGCTGAAAGGGGCTGAAATCGAGGAGGTCTTCCGGCGGGCCGGAATCGACCCGCGGGAGCGTCCGGAGAACCTGTCGGTCGGGGAATGGATCAGGCTGACCCGAGCCTTATCCTGAACCGGTTTTTTTGATACTATTTAGCTTGGACTGGGCTGTTGGGGCGTGGTATACTTTATATAATGAAAGCCATGGCCAGCTCAGACGCTTACAAAAGACATCAGGGTATCGTCTTGGCCGTAGTCCTGCTGATCGGCGCGGTGACGTTGGTCTTCGCTTTTTTGCGCGTCAAACGGAACATCTACGAACCGCTCGAGAGGGATCCATCTTACGTCTTCAAGACATTGGATGAACAGGAGGCGGAGCGGCTGGCCGCGTTGCGGGCCGCGGATACCGATCAGGACGGCCTGAACGATTACGACGAACTCTACATCTTCCGCACCAGCCCGTTCCTGGAGGATTCCGATTCCGACACGATCCCTGACGGGATCGAAGTGGCCCAGGGTCAGGATCCCAACTGCCCACGCGGCAAGACCTGCCGTCAGACCGGTTCGTCCCAGCCGGCGACCGGATGCGTCGGAGCGCTCTGTTCGGTCGGCACGTCTTCCGCCAGCATCCCGTCCGATACCGGATCGCTCGCCCAGGCCCATCCGATCTTCGCCGCTATCGAGACCTATTTCGGCGACCTCGAGACCCTGACTCCGGACAGTATGGTAGAGCGACTGGAAGAGATGCCGTCCGACGAACTCCGGTCCTTCCTGATCACCCTCGGCTTCCCCAAGCAGGAACTGGACAAGGCCTCGGATGAGGTGCTCCGGGCGATGCTCCGGGAGACGCTGGTCGAACTGCAGCCGATGCTGGGTCAGGCCCCGGTCGTGGAGGGGATGGAAGAGCCGCTGGACGGGGAGGGAGAGGAGGGGCCGCCGGCCGAAGAGGAGTTCGAGGAGTGACCTGACTGGTCCGACAACCAACCATCGCATTCATAACCCGCGACGCAATGCGCAGTAACACAGGTAACTCACCGCGAAGGGGCAGGGTCCAGGCGACCCTACTGCTCCTTGTTTTGGTCATACCATCTTTCCTGATCCTGTTTTCCCTAGGCCGACCCAAGACAGCGCATGCCCAGTGGGTGACCTCCGATCCGATCACCGAGACGCAGGTCACGGTCACGAATGTCTTCGAGCAGATCAAGAACGTGGCCGTGGAAGGCGTCGTCGTGGCCCTCTCCAACGGGTTGAACTACTTCATGAGCCAGCTGGCCTATCAGCTGGCCATCTCCATCCTCGGCGACTGTCCCGGCGAGAAGCCCTGTTGGGACTCGTTCGGGGAACGCGTCGTCGAGGATGCCGCCAAAGGCGCGGTCGGCGAGATGGTCGGTTCGCTGGCCGAGGACCTGGCCTTTACCGGATTCAACCTCTGTAACCCCAGCGCCGCCTTCACCCTGAAGATCCAGCTGGGCATGATGGATGAGGTCAAACCACCCACGCCGAAATGCGATTTCAACGAGCTGGCCAAGAACTGGACCGCGGCTTATGAGTCGCTCGAATCCGGCGAGTTCCTGGATAGCCTGAAACCGACCTTTGAGCGTGGCCAGTCGCCGATTTCCGCTTCGGTCGGCATCATGGGCAAGACGCTCGAGGCTCAGGCCACCAGCCGGTTCGACAAGACGCTCAAGAAGATCACTGACGCCGCGGCCGGCGGCGGTTTCCAGGGTATCCGGGACGCGGTTTCCGGTCGGGTGCTGGCTCCGCCGGAGACGACCCGGCAGGCCTTCCGTCGGGCTGAGGAGCAGCGCGAGAAACAGCCTCAGGAATATACCGTGGCCTATACTGCCGGCCAGGTCGCCAGCCGGTCCATCTACACCGCCCTGGCCACCTTCATCAGCACTTTCGTCCAGACGCTGATGTCCTCGCTCTGGAATAAGTTCGTCACCGGCCTGCTTTCGTCCGAGGAACTGGAAGAGCTGCAGCCCGATCTGATCTTCACTGAAGAGGGGGTGGTGCGGCCGCCCGGTCGGTCAGGCGCGGCCCGAGCCAAGAGCCAGACGATGCTCGTGCCGCGACCGCGGGACGCCGGGGTCTATGACGTGCTGCTCGATTTCAGCATCTGTCCCGATGTGGGTCGTTCGGCCAACAATTGTGTCATCGACGAGCAGTTCTCCACCGCCATCCGGGTCTCCGAGGCCTTCTCCATCACGGTCGGCGAGGCGATCGAGAAGGGTTTCCTGCACGGCGACTGGCTGCTGGTCTCGTCCATCGACCGGGAGATCGACAGCGATCCGCTCTGCTACAGGACCGCCTATTGCGAGAGTAACCTCAAGAAGCTGCGGGCCGCCCGGATATTGCCGGTCGGCTGGGAGATCGCGGCCCACCGCAGTTCCGGTAACAGCAAGATCACCCTTCAGGAGGTGGTTAACCGGTTCCACGACTGTCCCGAGTCCGGCGAGATCGACGAGGAGCTCTTCCCGTTCTGTCACCTGATCGATCCCGATTGGGTCATCAAGGCCCCGCCGGCGCTCTGCAAGGCCCGGGCGGTCGGGCCGCATCTGGTGGACCCCGACATCCCCACCCGGCAGGAACGCTGCGTGGATGCGCCGACCTGTCTGACCCAGGACGATTTCGGCGCCTGCATCGGCGGCTACGGGTACTGTACGCGCGAACGCCGCGTTTGGCGCTTCAACGGCGACCAGTGCCCGGCCGCTTTCAATACCTGCAAGACGCTCAAGCAGCGCACCGGCGGTCCGGTAAGCTACCTGATGAATACGATAGATTCCGGCATCTGCAATGCCGATAACGCCGGCTGTCTGAACTACTCGACCGAACTCAGCGTGATCAGGGACTGTACCCTGGAGTCGACCTGCGACCAGGAGCAGGGTTGTCTCTGTCCCGATCCGGTGGATGAACCGGATGCCGAGATCCGGTGCCGGGTGCCCAACGGGGCGTTGACCTGTTCCAGCCTGGTCGGCGATGACAAGGAACCCCGCGACGACTGGCGGCAGGAACCGGCCCGCTACTTCAACCGCAACACCACGACCTGTTCCCCGGGGGACAACGGCTGTACCGCCCTGGTGCCTCTCGGTACGGGCAGTTCGCTGAACCTGGTCAGGAACGGTGGCTTCTCCGATTCGGAGAACGCCGACCGCGACGAGTCGGGCAATCCGGACCACGCCATGCACTGGACGCCTTACGGCTGTGCCGGCGAGTCCTGTCAGGCCGGAGCCGGCGCGGCTCCCGGGTACCTGGCCCGCAATTACGTCCGGACCTTCGACGGGGCGGAGACCACGCTGACCGCCGTCAATGTCGGCCGGATCAACGACGCCTCGAGCACCATCTGTACGCTCAATCCTGCGCAACCCTGTGATTTGGAGCTGGGCTGCTATTGCGAGACCACCATCGGCGGCGAGCCTTACGGCTGTAAGGCAGTCAAGGGCACCATGAGCTGTACTGTCACTAACGTGGTGATGCAGGACCGGGTACGTATCCGTCCTGACCGCATGATTTCGGTCTGGGCCGACTTCGTCTCGCCGAGCGACGGGTCCACTGAGACCCACGGCGCCATCATCCTGCGTCTCCGTGACGACATGGGCCAGGTCATCGACGTGAACGACGTCTCGACTTCGGTCTTCGGCGATGACTTCACCAGATCCTGCGGCGTCACCACCTACGGCGGCGACGATGTCATTAAGGTGGCCGTCGACACCAGTGCCAGCGACCGGGCGACCGTCGGCTGTACCTTCCTGGTCAGCGATCCCGGGGTGGCTTTCGCCGATCTGATCCTGTACAGCAACAACTATGCCGGCGGGGCCTATGTCGACCGGGTACAGCTCGAGGAAGGTCCGCCGACCCAGTTCCACGAGAAGTACGGTACGGCGAGTTCCATGATTTACGCCAAGATCCCGCCTCCTTACCTCGGCTGCACCGGGGAGGCGACCGACCCGCCGGAATGCGAGTCCTTCGCCGGCATCTGTCGTGAGACGGAGCAGGGTTGCGAGCTCTTCAGTCCCGTGACCGGCGAGCCGCCAGTGCCGGGCATCGTCGGCCTCCAGGATTACTGTCCGGCCGAATGCGTCGGTTACGACGTGTTCAAACAGGAGGCTTCGGAGTTCGAGAGCGCCGAACCGTATGCCTATTTCATCCCGTCTACGGCTCAGGGTTGCAATCAGGCTGAGGTCGGCTGCTCGGAGTTCACCAATCTCGACACCGAGGAGATCGAGTATTATACGCGGCTGCGCCTCTGCCAGCGTCCGGATGATACCGATTCGGTCATCTACTACACCTGGGAGGGTTCCGACACCACCGGCTACCAGCTGAAGGTCTGGAACCTCAAACGGACCGCCTCTCTGGTCAGCACCGCCGGCGGCGCTGACGCCTATGATATCCGGGCCGAGGGCGGCGCCGGTACGGCCGGCTACGCCCCCTGTACCGACATCGACGCCGACGACAACAGCTGTGAGAGTCCGACCAACGGTACCGACACGGATGCGGGCTTCTGCACGCCGACGGACATCGAGCTCGGTGACTTCGACTGCCGCGAGTTCTACGACGCCGACGGTAACCGGCACTACCGCCGGCTATCCAAGACGATCATCGCCACCAGCGAGTGCTACCGTTACCGCATCACCCGGTCCAACTCCCTAGACTGCGTGGCCTCGAACGGCGATTGGGAGCGTAATGAATGCCTCTACCGGGCCGCCCCGTCCGAGAGCCTGGCCTGCGCTCCGACCTCCAACGAGTGCCGGGCCTACAAGGGCAATGCCGCCTCCAACGTGCGCCAGCTGATCTTCTCCACTTTCGAGGAGGGCCTGGATGGCTGGACCGCGGCTGTCAGTCAGGTGATCCAGTCCCCGGAGTCGGTCAGCGTCGGCGGACATTCCCTGAGGCTGCCGGGCGGCAATCCGACCGAACTGGCCAACCTCGACGTGACCGAACTGGTCACCCCGGGACGCGCCTATAACCTCAGTTTCTGGGCCCGCGGCGACGGACAGTTCAGGGCCTCCTTCGTCCAGGATGCCGGGCTCGGCACGGCGGCCTTCGACGCCCAGAATATCCTCTATTTCAGCGTGAACGACGACCAGGTGAGCACGGCCACTGTGGAGCTCGAGGCCGGCTGGAAGCACTACCTGCTCGGACCGGTCATTATACCGTCGGCCGTCTCGGAGGGTCGGGATACGATCCGGCGCCGCTCCTGTCTCGAGGCCGGTCCAGAAGGCTGTCTCAGTCCGACCGACGCTTGGGAGACCAGCGTCTACCTGCAGTTCAAGACCGAAGACGGTCTCCTGGCCGACGTCTATCTGGACAACGTCCTGCTCACCGAGGTGCTCGACAACATCTTCGTGGTCCGCGATTCCTGGTCGACGCCGGAATCCTGCGACCAGACGATCACCGGCAACGATTCGCCGCAGGAGATGCTCGGCTGCCGCGAGTACACCGACAGTCAGGGGCGGAAGCACTTTCTGCGCTCGTTCAGCCAGCTCTGCCGCGAGCGGTCGGTCGGCTGCGCGGCCTTCTCTGACACCAAGAACACACCGGAGGTCCCCTACGCCCAGTCCTTCCGGGCGGTCTGCGACCTGGGTCACGTCTGCGGTACCGAACCGGAAGACCAGACGCCGGCCTGTGTCTGCAACTACGACACCCAGGATCCGACTGCCCGCCTGGACGCGCCGCGGCTGCTCTATGACGTCTGCCGGGTGCCGATGGGCGAGAGTCAGTGCCGGTTCACGCTGGACAACTGGGACGACTCCACGGCGCCGACCGCCAATCCGGATCGCATCAACATCGACGCCGACGAACGGCTCTATCTGGTGGTCCGGCCCCAGAACCAGTGCGCCGCGACCGCGGCCGGTTGCCGCAATTTCGGCAAGCCGGTCATCCAGTACGAAGACATCTGCACCTACCGGATCAACGGCTATCCGGCGCGGTGTCCCGACGTCGACGGCTGCGAGTGCGTCCATGACGAGATCGACACGGCCCGCTGCATCGTCGAGCAGGGTGCGCAGAACTGCCGCCTGTTCCTGGAGCAGGGCATCGTCACCGAGTGGACAGGTCTCACCCTACTCGACCAGCCGGCCCGTTACGACGAGATACTCTGTCCGCAGGAAGCGGTCCGCTGCGAGGAGTTCGTCGGCGGTGACGGGACCTATTACTTCAAGCATCCCGGCAACAAGACCTGCGAGTTCAAGGAGAGCGTCACCTTCGGCGGCGTACGCCGTTCCGGCTGGTTCCGCAAGTCGGAGAGCGGTTCGCTCTTCCCCTGCTATCCGGAACTGCTGCGCAACGGCACGGTCTACGAGATTTCCCGCAATTCCGACATGACCTGCAGCCTGCCTGACGGACCCGATCAGGGTTCCCAGCCCGATACCTGCGAGGAGGAGACCGGCTGCTTCTGCATGGTCACGGTCGGTGAGCCAGGCAACGAATCCGAGGTCATCGCCTGCCGGGTGGCCGAGGGCAATACCACCTGCGGCTACCAAGGCTGGGTCGGCGTCTGTCCCTCGGAATACGATCGCTGCGAGGAGTACAAGGATCCCATCGCCAGCTCCGCGGCCAATCCCGAAGGCGAACCCTATTATTACATCAACAACAACAAGCTCGATTTCGCCTCCTGCGCCGGCGGGGCCAGCCTCAAGGATTCCTGCGTGCTGCTCAAGCAGACCAGCGATACCTATAACGGTTTCTCTTCCGCCGCCACCTACCTGAAGAGCGAGATGCAGCAGGGTATCGCGGTGACGCCGGTCAACTGCAACATCTCCGGTAACGAACGGCCGGAGGAGTGCAAATACCGCTGTTTCCGCATCCAGGACGGCAGCTGTTCCGGCACCCGGGAGAACTGCCGTAACGATTCGGACTGCGGCGGCGGCGAGATCTGCGAGGGTGAACCGTTCTACACGACCGGCTGCCGTATCGAGAACAGCAACGCCGACTGCGACACCAACATGAGCGAGATCTGCGTCGGCGAGGACGATCCGCAGTTCCTGATCCGTTTCCCTGAGCACGCCGAGAATTACCGCAACGACACCAACCGCATCATCAAGGTCCGGCCGGACCGGGAATGCGCCCAGTGGCTGGCCTGCAAGCAGCAGGAGACGATCTGGCAGGAGGAGGAACGCGAGTGGCAGAACATCTGCAGCGCTTTCACCCTCTGCGAGGAGGGTGCCGAGCTCGGCCGCATCGGCGTCGAGTGCTCCGCTCCGGTCGACCCGCCCAAGAAGCTGCTCACCGCGAGCGAATACATGAGCCGGGATATCCGCTACTCCGGACTGGAATACTCCGGCTTCAGCCTGGTCGGCAAGTATCCGGCCCAGTACCTCTCGCCGTTCAAGATAACCACCGGCCGGTGCAAGGACATCAACAGCGGTGAGGATTATGACGCGGGAGGCGGGTCCTATACCTATTGTCGGACCACTGACCAGTGTCCGGACGGGACCTTCTGCGGTCCGTCGCTCAGCGGCGTCTGCGCCGGCGGCGACCGGGAATACGCTTCCTGTGAGGTGAACGCCGACTGTCCCAACGGCTATTGCGTCACCAGCGAACTCCTGACCAAACGGTTCGGCGTCAACATCACCGCCTGCCGCGGCATCTGTTCCGGCGGTGGCAACGCCGGCAAGCCCTGCGTCTATGACGATCAGTGTCCGGGCAGCTCCTGCGACACCACGATGATGGGCCGTCCCTGCGGCAGCGACGGCGACTGCAACGGTACCGCCGACACCTGCGCCCTGTATTGCGAGACCGACGAGGACTGTCCGCTCGATGAGACGCGTATCGCCGCCGATGGCGTCAGCACCGGTTTCTGCTTCGAGCACCGTTGCATGTATTCGCTCGAAGGCGGGCCGATCGCCCTGGAGACGCTCGATTACGCTCCGACCTGCCGGGCCTATCCGGAGACCGATTCCCCCTACAGCTACGAGGTCGTGGCCGAGACCGGTTTCGGCGGCCATGTCCAGGGTTTCGACCAGTACGGCAATGCCGTCGGCCGGGTCAAGGGTTATGACGGCGCCTACACCTGCATGTACGGCAATTACTGCGAATGCGGCTACGTGCGGCTGGGTTACGGGCAGGCCGGCGTGCTGACCAAGTTCTATTCCCTGGCCAATCCTCAGAAGTCACTGGGTACCTCCGGCGGCGGGATGCAGATATCGTCCGGAGTCCCGCTCGGTATCTGCGTCGGCGGTGAGTATGAAGGCAAACCATGTTCTGAAACCGGTGATACCGCGGAGGGCTGCGGCGATCCGGCCGAGGGCGGCGGTCAGTGCAATTTCCTGTCCAGGTATTCCCGCGCCCTAGGCTGGCCCGGCCTGTGCATCGATTCCGACACGTCGACCACCATCAACGGTTCCAAGGACCTTTACGACTGCAACCTGTGGCTGCCGGTGGACCGGCTTTCCGGCATGACCGACATCTTCAACCAGTACCGCGAGGCCGGCTTCAATCCGGAGCGCAGCCAGCTTCTCTACTGCGCCTATGCCGAGGGTAACGAGGAAGGTCAGGATTACGAGGTGGAATTGCACGCCTACGAGGGCGCTTCGGGTCACAACGATTACCCTTCGCCCTGCAAGACCCGGAGCGACTATTGTTACGAGGACGACGACACTGACTGTCCGACCACCTCGCACAATTACGGCGTACTTAACGGCAGGAACTGCAAAGCCGACGGCTGCATCCCTCACGCCAAGGTGGACGCGCCCTGGCCCTTGGATGACGGTGAGTTCGAGGGCGCTGATGCCTGCGAGGACGCCGGTTACCACATGTACAACAGCATCTGCATCCCGGTCATGATCGGCGCGGCCCTGATCAGCGGGCCCTGGGGATCCGTGGGCTCCGGCACCGCCTGCTATGCGGCGATGTGGGAGACCTGCGAAAATTCGCAGAATGAAGTCTGCGAGGGCGGCGATACGGTACCGTGGAGCGACCCGGCGTGCAGTTCGCCCGGCCGGCTCTTCAACGTCTCCTGGGAGGATGCCAAGGTCAAGCATTACTGCTTGCCCAACCAATGGGACGACTTCAAGAAACATCAGATAACCGCCATCGAGATCCGTTTTGGTGTCATCGGCGAAGGTGACGCCTACATGTACCTGACCTCCGACGATGAGGTCAGCAACGGCGAGTGGCGTGAGGCCTACAACTGGGACGGCAACCCCGACTGGGGGCTGAACAGCGGCGCCGCCGGAACGCATATCGATGGTTCTACCTCCGGTACCTGCATCACCATGATCAACAAGAAGAGGGACGGCGACGGCTACGAGGGCACCTGTGAGGCACGGGAGGACAACGACAACAGCAACTGCGTCGGCGTGGTCGCCGTGTTCAACGGTAATGAAGAGCTGACTGACATCTACACGGCGCTCTGCCACAACGATTCGACCATCTACCACCACGTGCCGGCCGGCATCAAGCTGCTCCTGCGGGAGAACTGCACGCACTTCCTGCATGTCCATGACAGCACCGGCGGCTCCTCGCCAGACGGCGAATTCACCAATGTCGCCTGGACCGACCGCATCTGGAAGGCTTCCGGGGCCCACGGCGGCACGGAAGAGGAGCCCTCCGGCTTCGACCCAGGCAGCATCTTCGATTACGTTCACAACACCGACGGTCCGCCGCCGGACGGTCCGCTCGAGGACACCGAGATGTCGCCTTACGCGCCGCTTACCCCGGATCCGTCCGATACCCTCTGGACCACCCTGACCTACCCGATTCCGGTCTACGAGGAGGAGTACGGCAGCGAGTGGACCAACATCAGCAGCGAGCGCTACATGAACGACGATCAGAAGAGTGTCTACTCGATGGTGGCGACCGATCCCCTGCAGACCGAGACCTATCTCGCCGGCTACCCCTACGCCTGCGACGACGACTGCGGCAGCAGCTATCTCAGCGACCAGAGCTATCAGACCGGCCGTAACCGCATCATGCGGATGTTCGCCGTCGCCTGGAAGCTGCATACCTGGAACGAGGATTATGATCTGGATGACCAGTACGGACAATACGGCACGACTGAACCGGGTAACAATTCCGGGGCTCCGGCCGAAGACATGCGCTGGTCCTACGTGACCACGGATACCGTCCCGCAGATCGTCACGGTCAACGATTCCCAGCCCTGCAAGAGCGAGGCCGAGTGTCTTGAGGGCGGATCGGGCATCACCGTCTACGGACCGGATTCGGTCGTCGGTCTGACCAGCGGCATCGTGCCGATCAGCGGCAGCGGCAAGGTGACGCTGCGCTACTACGGTTACGCCGATAAGGACCATATGCCGATCCGCCGCAAGATCGTCGATTTCGGCGACGGGACCGATCCGGTGGTCACCTGGGGTTACTACAAGAACCACCGCGGCGCCCAGGATGCCGATCTCGACGGTACGCTGGAGAGCATCTGCAACCCTCAGGACGTCGCCGAGAAGGAGTGGGGACTGACCACCCAGGCCTGCGAGAAGGCCTACTTCCAGGAGACCAAGATCTACACCTGTTCCGAACCGATCGCGGCGCAGCTGCCGGCCTGCGACGGGGAGCGTATCTTCCCCTGCCGCGGCTCCTCCGGCGACTGCTTCTTCAAGCCGCGTATCCAGCTGCTCGACAACTGGGGCGCCTGTAACGGTGTCTGTCCGGGCGGGTCGGATAACGGTGACGCCTGCTTCAACGCGACCTTGGAGATCGATTCGCCGGACATGATCGATGAGATCAACGAGGAATGTCATAGGCTCAACGAACCGCTCGACGACCTGATACCCTATGAGCCGTCGAACGGCCGGACGCCCTGGACCGCCTTCGCCGGCATGATCCGGGTCTGCGTCGGTGACGGGGTCTGCCCGTCGTCCGGGCCGTGATAGGCAGTCCGTAATAGGCTTGAGATACGGTAAAGGCCGCCCCCTCAGGGGCGGCCTTAGGTTCTATCGGGATAAGCTCAGACCACGATATCCCCAGGGAGCTTTAATCGCCCTAAAAATCGTGGTATTATATATGAAGAGGCTTCATCAGCCTGATGGGGCCGCTCGTCCGGACCCGATAGCCGGCATAAGGGGGCGATTCTCCTGTCGCCGGCCATGCGCGACCGGGCTAAAACCTGCTTTATGGGAAGGCGCTTAATCCACAGAGAGGCGATTCGGGCCGTCCTGGGGACGGCACGGAAATTCAGCGCCTTGGATCGCAAGAAGGCGACCGTACTCGGGGTGGCCTTATTGGCGTTCACCGGCACCTTGTTGGTCGCCGCTCCGGCCCAGGCTGACCTGATGCAGTACGTCTATCAGGCTCTGGCCTGGATACTCGAGGTCTTCGTTAATTTCTTCGGCAGTCTGCTGCTCCTGGCGGTCTGGATCCTGATCCAGATAGCCCAGTACAACGGCTTCGTGACCGCTCCGGCGGTCGGCAACGGCTGGATCATCGTGCGGGACGTGACCAACATGTTCTTCATCGTCATCCTGCTGGTGCTCGCCTTCGGCACGATGCTCGGCATGGAGCAGTACAGCATCGGTCAGGGCGGCAAGGCCCTGTCGCGGCTGCTCATCGTGGCTATCGTCATCAACTTCTCACGGACCATCTGCGGCCTGTTCATCGATTTCGCCCAGGTGATCATGCTCACTTTCGTCAACGGTTTCGCCCAGGCCGCCGGCGGCAACTTCACCGAAGCCTTCGGCATCACTTCGCTGATGCAGGGCAATCCGGACGTAGCCAAGGTGGAGTGGGCCAATATCGTACTGGCCCTGCTTTTGGCATTGATCCTGACGATCATCGCGCTAGGCGTGATCATCATCATGACGATCACCTTGGCTATCCGCATCATCTATCTGTGGCTCCTGGTGATCCTTTCGCCGATCGCTTTCTTCCTGAAGTCGGTCCCCGGCGGTCAGGCCAGCACCTTCTACGGCCAGTGGTGGGCCAAGTTCACCAGTCAGGTGGTGGTCGGTCCGGTGCTGGCTTTTTTCCTATGGTTAGGGCTGATCACCGTGGCCGTGGATACCGGCATGTCGCACGGGTTCCCTACCGACGCCGGCGACCCGGAATACCTCGACGCCAACGCCAGTGAGGCCTTCTCCGCCGATATCCTGCAGAAGTTCATCATCTCCTGCTGCCTGTTCATCGGCGGGGTGATGATGGCCAATCAGGTGAGCGGCGGCACGGTCGGCATGGCCAAAGGCCTGGCCATGCGCGGCGGCCGGATGGCCGTGCGCGGCGCCAAGGCGGTCGGCGGTGCGGCGATGACCCGGACGGCGCTCGGTCGGGCGGCCGAGAAGGGTCTGAGCGCCATGACCCGGGTGCCGCTGGCGCGGTACGCCGCCGGCGCGGCCCTGACCCGGTTACGCGGCGCTTCGGCGGCCGCGGCCCAGCGGCGACAGGAGCGTTATGCCGGTCTGACCGCCGCCGAATCGGAGCGGGTCAACCGTTTCCAGGGCCCGACCTTTTTGATGAGTCCGGCGGCCCAGCGCAGCCAGCTGGCCCATTTCAAGAAGAATCTGACCGGCATGGCCTTCGGCGCCAAGAATCCTGAAGAGAAGAACGACATCGCCAAGAGCATGGATCGGATGAAGCAGCTCGCCGGTTCGACCAATGACGTGGAGGCGCTGCAGTCCCTGGCCAAGACCAAGGCTCAGTTCCCGGACATGATCGTCGACCGGAGCGAACAGGATCCGGAGAAGCGGTCCGGACAGATCAAGGATTTCCGGGATACGGTGCAGCGCATGAGCGGCAGCGCTGCCGCCGGTCTGCGGGCCGATCAGATG
>LJNP01000057.1 GCA_001303185.1 Parcubacteria bacterium SG8_24 | reverse complement strand
TCTATCAGTACACCATCTCACCGGATCACGGACTGATCAGTCGGCTCCTCAACCGACGGTTCTGCAAGTATTGGCCGAGCTGTTCCGAATATACCTATCAGGCTGTGGAAGAGTTCGGGATAATCCGTGGTCTGTGGATGGGTCTGTGGAGGATTATGCGCTGCAATCCCTGGAGCCAGGGAGGGATAGACCCGATACCCAAAAGGAAAAAATAGCTCTATTGAGCTATTTTTTTGATTATCTTACGGTTAGTGGTGCGGCCCCTGATGATAGTCAGGCGGCTTTTCGGTATTTTCAGATATCTGGCCAGGATATCCACAATGTCGCGATTAGCCCGGCCCTTATCCGGGGGCAAGGGGGTCTTGATGCGGTAGACCCCCTGCTTATCCACGGAGACCGAACGTTCTTTGGCCCGGGTGGTCACTTTCACTTCGATCACTTCCCTTTCCATACGGCTTGGCGGATAGACTTCAGGGTCTTGATATCGTCGGCCACGCCATCGACCGGCGTCTCCAGGATCAGGCAGAGATCGGCGAAAGCAGGATTGGCCAGGATAGAGCGGAACCCAGCGAGTCCGATATGACCCAGTCCGATATGTTCGTGTAGGTCCTTGTGACCGCCGAGCTCTATCTTGGAATCATTGGTGTGGATCACGAGCAGCCGGCCCAGACCGATAGTGCGGTCGAACCGTTCCATGGTCTCGGCGACCGTTTCCGGCGTCCGCAGGTCGTAACCGGAGGCCAGCGCGTGGGCCGTGTCGAGACACACGCCGACCCGGGAGTCGCCGATCCGGTCCAGGATATCGGAAATCTCCTCGAATTCGTCCCCGATGATCATCCCGGCCCCGGCTGAATTTTCGATGATGAGTCGGGTCGGCCCGTCATAGTCATCGAGTATCCGTCGCAGGCCTTCAGCGACCGATTGCAGCGCCGTCTCCTGGCCGACGTCCCGGGCGCTTCCCAGATGGGTCATCATCCCGGTCACGCCGAGCCGGCTGCCCCGTTCCAGTTCCTCACGCAACAGGCGGACGGAATTGTCGCGGATACGCCTTTCGGCCGAGGCCAGGTTGATGATATACGGGGCGTGGATGAAGCATTCGTCGAATCCGTGTCCGTCACAGGCCCCCCGGAACCGCCTCACTTCATCATCGGACAGTTCCGGGGTACGGCCGCTCTGCGGCGGCCGGCTGAAGAACTGGAAGCACTCCAACCCCAGGGCGGCGGCGTTTTTCGGTGCGTTGGAGACCCCGCCGGCGGCGGAGACATGGGCTCCTATCTTCATACGGGTCGATTCGACAGTCAGGCCGGGATGCCGAAAGGGGGTGGTCCGACCACCCCCTGAATTTATCATATTCTAGCCAAAAAGTCGATTATTTTTCGAGCACCGTCTGCCGCAGGAATTCCAGCACCTTGCGGTTCCGTAAGGAGGTCCGGACGTAATCCTGGTATTCGTCCGACCGGAGCTGCCCCTGCACCTCGGCGTTCTCGGAATAACGGTTCATCATCTCCTGGATCTCCGCCATCACTTCCTGGTCCTCGGCGTCGATCTTCTCCTGGAGTCCGATCTCACGGAGCAGCAGGGCGGTCTTGATGCGCTTGATCGCCTGAGGGGCGAAATCGAGTTTCAGTTCGGCCAGCGTCTTCTTGATGCTCTTGAGGTAGTCCTCGAACTCGAGGCCGCGGTTGTTGATGTCATGCTTCAGCTCATGCAGCATGCGCTCCACTTCGGCGTTGGCGATCTGGTCCGGGATCTCCTCGAAACGCGACTTCTCGGCGATCCTCTCCAGGATCTCTATCTCGACGCGTTGGCGTTCCTTCTCCCGGGCGTCCTGTTCGATGTTGCCGCGCAGCAGGACGCGAAGCCCGTCCATCGATTCCTGGCCAAGGCTCTTGGCGAATTCGTCATTGAGTTCCGGATGGATCAGCTCGAATATACCCTTGAGCGTCACCTCGAAATCGACATCCTGACCGGCCAGATGCTTCTGGAAATGTTCCGTCGGGAACTTCAACGTGAATTTCTTCTTCTCGCCCTCCTTGAGCCCCAGGACCTGGTCTTCGAAACCCGGGATGTAGTATTCCTCATCGAGATAGACGCTGTGATCACGGGCCTGACCGCCCTCCAGGGTGACCCCGCCCTGAGAGAGGTCCATATCGACGATGATCTTGTCGCCGGAGCGGGCCTCGCGGTTCACCCGGGCCTCCTTGGTCTGCATCTTCTGTAGCTGCCTGACCGATTCCTCGACTTCCTTATCTTCGATCTTGATTTCCTTGGGTTTGACCTTGATTTTCTTGAGATCGGGCATGGAGAGGACCTGGGGCACCAGGGCTACCGTCGCGGTATAGCAGACCGGATTGCCGGCGGCCATCTTGGTGACGTTGATCGTCGGCTCGCCGAAAGCGCGGAGCTCGTTCTCCTTGACCGCCTGGACATAACTCTTGCGGACGATGTCGGGTAACGCCTCCTCGTAGATTGCCGTCTCGCCGAATCTCGTCTTGACCGTGTCGTAAGAGGCCTTGCCGGGCCGGAAACCCTCGATCTTCTGTCTGGAGGAGAGTTCCTTGGCCGCTTTCTCGAGTTGCGGTCGGGCCTCTTCCGGACTGACCTCGATGGTCAGCTCCGCCATGCCCTTTGGTAATTTCTTGAGCGAACACTGCATAATTCGTTTGGCTAATCAATTCCGCATGATAACCGATTTCGGGTGCGGCGTCAATCGGCTGTCGGTCCTTACATAACATTATCTTGATGAGGTGGTCGGAAATTGCTATAATTAAGGTAAATACAGAAACAAAAAATGGCACGTTTCCTGACCAAAAACGGCCTTAAGACCGCGGGAATCGTCTTATTTTCGCTTGGTTTAGCTATAACATCGCTCTACGGAGGCGGTGTTTTCGATACCTGGTTCCCGACCGATCGAGCCACGGCCGCGGCCTGTCCGTTCGTCGACGGTGACGTAAGGGATGCCGATCCCGACACCGACGAGTACCAGCTCTCCTCCAACTACTCGGTGAGCGGGTCGGCCACCGCCTATGACTGCACCAGCTTCACCAGCTTCGTCATCCCGAGCGGGGTGACGCTCACCCTGCAGGGCAACACCTCGACCGGTGATATCGCCCGCATGGACTTCACTAACCTGACGGTCAACAGCAACGGGGTGATTAGCGCTGACAGTCAGGGGTGCGTCGATTCGAGCGGTGACTACAGCGGTTACGGACCTGATTCTTCGAATATCTGTACCTATGATGAGGTCGGCGCCGGCAAGGCTACCGGCAATCTCGGTGGTTCAGGTGGAGGTGGTCATGGTGGTAACGGTGGACGCGGGGCCGATTATCTCGGTGGTTCGTACTACGATTCAGCTACGGCGCCGGTACTGTTCGGTTCCTCTGGTGGGACATCCTATGGTACCTCGGGAGGTACCGGCGGCGGAGTGGTCCGTCTCGATGTATCCGGCACCTTCACCCACAACGGCACGATCCGGGCCAACGGCAGTAACGGCGAGTACCTGCCCGCCAACCTGTATCGCGGTTCCGGCGGCGGTTCCGGTGGCTCGGTCTATCTGACCGTCGGTACCTTGGCCGGTTCGAGCGGTACCTTCGAAGCCCATGGCGGCGGCGGTGGTAACGGTAGTTCGGATGACGGCGGCGGCGGGGGCGGCGGTCGTATCGCCATCACCTATGCATCGAGTTCTTTCAGCGGCCTGGATTCGTCAGACTTCGACGTGAATGGGGGATCCGGTAATGACACCGGCGTCGATGGCGACAAAGGTACGGTTTACGTGAGGGATACGACTAATAACGACGTCTGGGTTTATCACGGCTTCACTTATGAGGATACGGATTGGAACGTCCGCAACTGGACCAGCGATACTTCGGCGACCAATCAATATTGTTCTTCTTCGGCCGTCAGTCCCTCGATCACGACTACCGGGACGTTGACCTTCGGTGGTACGTTGGATTGCAGTTCCGGCAGCCTGACCTCATATGATCTGTCGGCCGCCACGTTAGCCGTGAGTGCCAGCACATCGATGACTATAGCGGCCGCCTCGACTTGGACGGCGACCACGGATTTCTCCATCGGTAGCGGAACATCGATTTCGATAACGCAAAGGACCGTCGACCTCGAATTTGACATCCCGGACGGAGACGATCAGACCTGGGATAACGTGACCATCGCGGTCAACGCGCAAGGGGGACTGGTGATCGATGATGCGATCGATATCGCGCTCACCAACGGGACCGACATCAACGCTTCGGTCGACTGGACCAACCTGACCGGACTTTCCCTCGCCTCCGGCACCACGATAACCGCCGATGAACGGGGCTGCATCGATTTCGATACGGACAATCACGGTTACGGTCCGAACAGCTCCAATGTCTGCACTTATGACACGGCCGGAGCCGGCCAGGGCACTACCGGAGCCGCGGCGGCCGGGGGCGGCGGGTATGGCGGGGCCGGTGGTGATGGTGATGATTTCCCCGGAGGCATCTATTACGGCAGTAACACGGCACCCGTTCTGATGGGATCGTCCGGCGGTAGCTCGTACGGTAATGCTGGAGGTAGAGGCGGGGGCTATGTCCGAATCGACGTATCCGGCACCTTCACCCACAACGGTACGATTACCGCCAATGGCGGCGACGGCACCTATCTGCCCTCCAATCTTTATCGCAGCTCCGGCGGCGGTTCCGGCGGCGGCATCTATGTCACGACCGGCGTGATGGCCGGTACGACCGGTACTTTCGAGGCTAAGGGCGGCGACAGCGGCGACGGTCCGCAAGATGACGGCGGCGGCGGGGCCGGCGGCCGGGTCGCTATCACCTATACTTCAGGCACTTTCAGCTTCGACTCCACGGATTTCGTCATGACCGGAGGTTCCGGACACGATACCGGACAACCGGGCCTCAAAGGTACGGTCTACGTCAGGGATACGACCAACAACGATGTCTGGGTCTATCATGGGTTCATGTATGACGACACCGACTGGTCGGCGCACGACTGGACGATCGATACCTCGGCGACCAACCAATACTGTACGACCGCTGCGGTCTCGCCTTCGGTGACCGCTTCGGCCGATCTCTCTGTCGGCGGCACGCTTTCCTGCAGTCCGAGCGGACTGACCTCATTCTCGTTCTCCGGTGGTTCCTCGTTTGCCGTATCCTCAGGAATGACGATAACCATGACCACGACCGGTTCTTCACTGGACTTCAACATACCGGCAGCAACTTCGGTGACCTTGGACAGTTTCACCCTGACCGGTTCCCTGAGAGGTGATTTCACCATCGATGATGCCGCTACCATGACGGTTTCCGGCACCAGTACCATCACTTCGAACGTCCATTGGACCAACCTGGCGGGACTGTCGTTAGGATCCGGGACTACCATAGACGCTGACGAGAAAGGCTGCTCCGATTCGACCGGAGACAGTCACGGTTACGGTCCGAATACCTCCAATGTCTGCACCTACAACACCGGTGGAGCCGGTCTAGGTAATACCGGTGTCGGCGGTTCCGGTGGCGGCGGCAACGGCGGCGCCGGCGGTGACGGTACCGATTATGCCGGAGGATCGGTCAACACCGACAATTCGAACACCGCACCGACCCTGTACGGAGCGAGCGGCGGCACTTCCTATGGCGTGGCCGGCGGCATCGGTGGCGGCGTGGTGCGGCTGGATATCACCGGAACCTTCACTCATAACGGTACGATCAGGGCAGATGGTGGCGACGGCGATTGGCGGCCGAATAATCTCTATCGGGCTTCAGGTGGCGGTTCCGGCGGCTCCATTTATGTTACCACCGGAACCTTCAGCGGCACATTCGGTTCTTTCTCGGTTGCCGGCGGTCTGGGAGCCATCGGCGGCGGTACGCCTGGCGGCCACGATGATGGCGGTTCCGGCGGCGGCGGTCGGGTGGCGGTGCATTACGCTACTGACAGCTCCAGCTTCCTGTCCGGACTCACTGCGGCCGGTGTGGCTCCGGGCGGCGCGGCCCAGGACAGTGGTGAGGCCGGCGACACCGGCACCCTGTACACCAACCAGACCAATGACCCGCCGGTGGTGACCGTAGTCACCCATAGCCCGCCGAGCCCCTTCATCGACGACGTGGTGACGATCAGCGCCACGGCGACCGACGACGTGGGGGTGACCGAGATCAAGCTCTATCTCGACG
>LJNP01000056.1:6331-9526 GCA_001303185.1 Parcubacteria bacterium SG8_24 | reverse complement strand
GAGCCTCACATATCCCGTCCCCGCAGACCGGTTCGGGCGGTCCGGCCCGAAAAAGCAGGAAATAGGCGGCCGCTCCCCCGCCGACGAGCAGCACCAAAATGACGACGACCAACGGCATCTTGGAGGGTTTCTTCTTGGCCGGCGGTGCCGGCAGCGCTCCAGGAGGCGGCGGTTGCGGTACCGGAGCGGCAGACGGCGCCTCAGGCTTCGGCGGTTCCTTGACCACCTTCTTCTTGAGCGCCACGCCATGGAACTCCTCCGGTATCACATGAATCACCGGCTCGCCCTTCTTCTCCTGCGGCGCCCCCGCGGGTTTCTCGAGCTCTGTCAGCGGTTTGTTGGTCTCTTCAGCCATAATGAGTCATGAAAACAGTCCCGTCCGGATCATTGCTGCGGCACCTCGAAGAGTCGACCGGTGCCGTTGGGATTATAGCCGGCCTTGACCTCCTGACCGTCCAGGAAACTGTCGCCGTCCGTATCCGGATTGATCGGGTCGGTGCCGTATATCTCGACCTCATCACGGTCCGACAGCTCGTCATTGTCCGTATCCACGCTCTGAGGATTGGTGCCTAAACGGCGTTCCTCCGCGTCGGACAGGCCGTCGCTGTCGGCATCAGGCGGCAGCATCACCTCGTCCGGCGGTTCCAGAGGTTCCTCCGGCTCAGGTTCGGGCAGCGGTTCCGGTTCGGGTTCCGGCTCGGGCTCGGGGAGAGGCGGTACCGTCACTTCCGGCTCTTCGGGCTCTTCCTCCATGACCGTACCGTCGGCCGGCTCCTCCGGCACTTCCCCGTCCTTTCCGGAGAACATCATGAAATAGACCCCGCCGACCACCGCCACGACCACGACTATGCCGACCGCCGCCAAAAGCAGACCGGACGGTCCGCGCCGGGCAGCCGGCGCCTCGACGACGGCCGGGGCGCCCGCAGCGGGAGCGCCGGGAGCCGGAGCGCCGGGCTTCATCGGATCGGTATCACCGAAGATATCTTCTGGTTCGTTTTGGGGGTCGAACATATTTCGTCTCTCTATATGATATGTCTTTCTTCGTCTTTTACCTGGCCAGCTCGAACATGCCTTCGATCACCCGTTCCTGACCCTTGGTGTCCCGAATCGTCGTCCGGTGGTAATAATCCTCGCCCTCCCGCATCCCTTCCAGAACGAACTCATGCCGGTTCTGGGGATCATCGCTGGTCATGGTCCCCTCATCCACCGCCTCGGAGCCACCATACCTGAACTCCACGGTGGTCGGGACGTTGGTCTTGAGCAGTACCTTGAGCGACGTCGGCCTGATATCGGTGAAATACAGCTCCTGCTCCAGCCCTTCGACGGTTTCCGGGAGAACACAATCCCCCGGACAGCTCATCTCATCCTCATCCGGATCGCAGAAATAGTCGCCGCAATAGGGTTCGATGGGCTGCTCCGTCGGACCGGTATCATCGCCGCCAGGAGCTGTCCCGTCAGCGGGAACACCCGGCATCTGACCGGCTCCGGGGATGACCGGTGGGACCGTATCGGAAGCGCTGCGCGACCTGACGAAAATGATCATCCCGACGACTATGGCTGCCGCCGCGATCAGGACCAACAATAGGACCAAAGGTCGTTTCATAATCACGAAGCTTAATCGGTGCAATCGGCCGGCTTCCAGGCGAACGGCACGTTGCAGCATTCGTTGAGATCGAAGGCCGGTTCCTCTCCCGGGCCGTACGGCGCGCAGACGTCGCGGAACGGCACGCAGCGCAGCCAGAGCCGGTAATAGTCGGGGCGGTCGTACCATGTACAGCTGCCCTGTCCCGGAGTCACCTGACACCTGACTCGGCTCGGACGGTTGGGATCGCCGACGTTGTCGCTGCAGTCGCACCGGGGAACGCTCAAGTAACAGGTCCCCTGGGTGGCGGTAGCGCAGGAAGTGCTGGGATAGGTGACGACGCAGGACTCACCATTCCTGACGCAGTTCGCGGTAGCCGGACAGCTGTAGGAACAGGTGCGGCTGGTGATCGGGCTGGTCGGATTACTGTAGAGGTTGGCCACACGATTGGCGGCCTTGACGATGGAGGTCTGGGCGTTACCGGTCCACCATTCATCGAAATCCCAAGTGCTGACCAAACCGAATACGTTCACCTCGCTGTCGATACCACAGTTGTTGGGACAGTTGAGGGCGGTCAGGACGTCGCTCAGTTCATCATCCTCATTCGACAGGTAATGCTGGGGTTCGTCGGTCAAGACCACGATATAACGCTTGGCATCGTCCCGGCCGCTGCCGTCACGCCAGCCGAGCTGATAACCGGCCGCCTGCGTCAGATGGATCACTGAGGCATAAGGGTGCTCAGCGCCGCCGCCGTCGGCATTCAGGTTATTGAGCGCGGTCAGGAAAGTGCCGGCATCGGTGAGCGACCGATAACGAGTGGCGTGGTTGACGTATTCGTCGAGCGTGACGTTATTGCTCTGGCCGAAAGATACGAAACCGAAACGGTGCTCGACATTGGCCGGCGTGAACTCGTTGGCGAACATGCTGATACCTTCGGCCAGATCGTCGATCTCGCCGTCCATCGAACCGGAGATGTCGATGGAGAAGGCCATGTCGACCGGCCAGCTGTCGTCGATGATGCCGTTGCAGTCGTTGTCCTTGTTGTCGCAGAGCTCGGTGGCCGCCGATATCTGGACCGAGGTCTCGTCGCCCTCTATCGGGTAGAGCGTGAAGCTGCCGTGGACCGTGTCGTCCTGCGGGTCGCAGTCGTACTTGTTAGGTACACCGTCGTTGTCGATGTCCGGATCGCAGGTGTCCACCAGATAGGTGTCGTGGACTTGGCCGTCGTCGTCGGTCCACTGCGTATAATAGCTGTCGTTGCAGCGGGCTGCCCGATCAGAAGGTATGTCGAGACAGGCATCGGCGTCGCCGGGCTGGGCCCCGCCGTCATAGTTGGCCCCGCCGGCCGGATTGTAGCAGGCGTAGGAATCGGCGTTCTCGCAGACCCGGGTGCAGCTGGTCTCGTCGCAGAAGGGTTCGCCGACGATCCGGCCGAAGCTCTGGTCCTCGCGCAGCGAACTGACGCAGACATAATCGACCACGCCGCCGGGTCCGTCGCACTCCTCAGGCCCGGGCGGATCGACCGTCTGGTCCTCGAGCAGGCCGTTCCCGCAGAAGCCTCCGGACAGCGCTCCTAGCCGGCAGGACGAAGTACAGTAATGGCAGGTCCGGTT
>LJNP01000056.1:0-6320 GCA_001303185.1 Parcubacteria bacterium SG8_24 | reverse complement strand
AGGTCCGGTTGTATTCGGGCGTGCACAGCTGGTTGTTGTCGGGGCCGTCGTCGCACTGCTCGCCGGAAGCCGGCTGATGGTAACCGTCGCCGCAGCGGGGCAAGGCACAGTCGTTGGTACAGCCGTCGGTGTTGAGGTCGTTACCGTCATCACATTCCTCGCCGGTCTCCTTGACGCCGTTGCCGCAGGCTCCGGGTGAAGTGCAGGCCCAGCTGCCCCAGCGGCAGGCCTTATCGTCGTCCGCAGGATCGTTGGAGGGATCATTGGCGTTACAGGTCCTGATGCGCCGCTGTTCCGGCTTGCCGCAGAAATTACCGCAGGTGGTCCCTTGCGGACAATCGGCATCGTCGTCACAACCGGTACCCTGTCCGGTGACCGGGTTATAATCGGTGCAGATTCCCTTATACTCTTCGCGTCCGCCATCGCATACTTCGGCGCCGTTGACGATACCGTCGCCGCAGCGCGGTCCGACGCCGCTGCAGTCCCAGGCACAACTCGGCGAATCGGGGGTCTTCTGGGCGCCACCGCCGTCCGCGGCCGAACAGCTCTGACCGCCGGTCTGCTGGACGATGGCGTTGAACTTATAGACCCCGTTGAAGCCGCCGCAGTCGCAGACCTCGTTCGGCTGGCGGATGAGGTCGCCGCAGCGGGGCCCCAGTCCGTCACAGGTGGCGTTGCAGTAGCCGTACTTGCCGTTGAACTCGTCGCCGTCATCGCAATCCTCGCCCTGCTGGACCACGCCGTCGCCGCAACGGCCGGCGTCGCAGTCCCCCGGGATCCAGGCCGTACAGCTGTCGTTGCAGCGGTCGGTCTGGGTGCCGAACCGGTCGTCGAGCGGGCAGGAGACCACCTGGATCTGCCCGAGTTCACAGACCTCGGTGTTACCCTCGTCGTTCTGGGCCTGGACGATACCGTCGCCGCAGTAACCGACCTCACCGACCTCGTTGCCGCTGCAGCGCGGGCTGAGCCCGGTGATGACGCCGTTGGCCATGATGGTGACCTTCGGATACTGGCACATCGCCGGATGGCCGCCGGACGCGGCCAGCGCCTCACAGCCGTCCGGGCAGGCCCCGTAAGGCTGTTCGATGCAGGTCTCGCCGCCCCAGCTGACGTTGGCGGCGCTGTATTCGAAGTCGGCACCGATCTCGGCGCGGTCCGCCCCGATGCTCTTGAAATCGTAGACGTGCGACCGGAGCGGACAGAGGTAGGTCTGGTCAGTGGCGTTCCAGCAGGTCGCTAGATCGTAACCTTCGTCAGTGCAGGCGGCGAACCGATTGAGCGGATCGATCGGGAGATCCTTGGCCAGACCCGCCCCCAGGACGTCGAACCAGGAAGACCAGACGCTGTTGGTGCGGCCGCGCAGGAACGAGCCGGACTGGACGGTCGGATACTTGCCCTCGCCCTGGGACAAGACGGCGTCGCGGATACTGGTCAGGTCCGACCAACGCCGCACGTCACGGGTGAGCTTGTCCTTGGGAGCGTCACAATAGGCGTCGGCGCCGCATTCCACGTCCGCGGTACAGGCCGTGACCTTGTTATTCTCATCGAGCACCGTAGCGTTGTTGGAGATGAGCTTGCAGACATTGGTCCCCTTGAGCTCCTCATTGCGGTTGAAATCGATGTTTTTGAGTATCTGCTCGTAGATGTTGGCCGTCTCCGGAGCCGCCCCGTCGCTGTGGGAGAGCACGTTGATGTTGGTGTAGAGGGAGTCACCGCTCTTGGCCGCCGCGTTGACGTAGACAGTCCGGCCCTGCCTCAGGGCGTCGTACCCGTCGACCTGCAGCGCCTGGGCCGAACCGGCGAATCGGTAGGCGTACCAGTCGGCGATATGCTGGTGCTGCTTGTTGAAGGAGATGCGGATACCGAAGGCGTCGCGCTCCAGGTTGCTGCGCCGGCCGGGGATGTCGTCGTACGGCGGGATGCTCTCCGGCACGTAGGTGAACAGGTATTCCCGGAAGACGTCCGGCGCCGGCTGGTCGAGCTTGACCGCGTCCTCCTTGAGCGCCGGCAGCAGGCGTCCGTTGTCACCGGCGGCCTGACTGTCGCGACAGTAATAAAAGGAGAAGTTGGTATCCGGGTCGAAGAAGGGGTACCAGATCATCTGGCCTTCGGTGCAGGCGATATCGAAATCACCGCCGCCACCGCCTACCGACTGAGCATCGCCGGCAGGATGGAAATCGACGCAACAGCGATCGTAATACCAACTATAGTTGATTACAGTAGTGTAACAGGCTTGCCAGTCGCAGAATGTGTTCATGCGCTGACCATAGAACGGACTGCCAACCCGAGTACATATCCCCCCATTGTATGGCTGATCGCAATCCGTACCGAATATCGGTATGGGATTACCGGTGCAATAATAAGTATCAAAAGGGTAATAGGTGGCTGGCGTACAGTTCGGACGTGTCGTGAAGTAATCGGAGTCCCCAGCCGAACCCCCTCCACCACCAATGCCGCCCGCGCCGCACATCTTGCGCGACGGCCAGGGATTGTCGCAGAGCAACACCGTGACCTCACCCCGGCCGTTTATCCGGTCGGTGACGCAGGAGAGGTCGCCGTCCGCCACCTGGCAGGTACCGGCGAGACCGATACATTCGCAGCCGTTCGCTTCGGCGCAGGGATCGCCGGCCAGCGTACAGGTGATCGCCGCAGCCACTTCGGTGACGGCGCTGCCGTTCTCCGGTTCGTATTCCTCCGGCAGGTCGGTCTCGTACTTGCCGCGCACGTAGACGTTGGCCACCTGCGGGGCGTTGCCGACGTCAGGCACGTAGAGGACCACCGACGAGACGACCGGTGCCTCCTCCGGCTGAGGAGTCCATTCCCAGTCCCAGTCGTATTCCAGGGTCGGCACGATCTCCGCCTCGTTCCGGGAGTAGGCCTGGGCGGTGAGCGGCTCCTCAGCCTGATTGACCGAGGTCAGCAACAGCGACTCCGGCAGGATGGCTACCGAACGGATGGTGCAGATGTCCTGACCGGTGCCGAAATCATGGATCCAATCGTTGGACAGACCGACGCCGTCCACGGTCTCGACAGCCTGCCCGATAGTGACCCGAACCGCGGTATCGGACTCGAAGGCCGAGGTCGGGCTGAAAGTGACTACCGTAGTCTCGGTCTCGTCGTAGACGGTGACCGAAAGCGTCCCCTCGACCGGACAGTAGGTCTGACCGAAGACCGGCCGTATCAGGTAGCGATGCAGGGCTCCGGTGAACCCCTCCCATAACCGATAGAGGAAAGAGAAAATACGGCCGCCCAGACCCTGCCCGAACGTCCGGGTCCCAGGTCCGGTTACTCCCTCGCCGCAGCCGCCCGGCAGGTCCTGTTCGACCAGGATGTTGCGCTCGAGCGAACTACGTTCCATCAACCGATCGAAGGTGATGGTGACTGGCGTATTGCGGCACTCGTCCTGTCCGGTCGGCCGTACCGAAACCTCGGGCCGCGGCGCGCAGCAGCCGTTGTTGCCGCAGGCCAGGTCAGGGTCGAAACCGGCACAGAATTCGTCCGGAGTGGAACCGGAGACGGTGTCGCAGGTGCAGGAGAGGATGACCTCAGCCTCGCCCGAGACGCCGAGCGTCCCGGCCAACACCCGGGTGGTCATATCCTCCTCATCGACCGGATTCTTGGTCTCGACGACCTGGCGGGCGTCGATACGTCCATCCGGCCCGGTCCCGACCACCGCGTCACAAGAAGTATACTCGCCGACGCCGAGCAGTCCGTCGCCGCAGAACGACGGTTCATCATAAAAGGCCGAGGATCCCTTGAGCAAACAGCGGTCGGTGCAGAATTCGAGATGTTCGCCGCCGCCGATATCGCAGAGGAAATCCTCCTCATCTTCCCAGTCGCCGTTACCGCAACAATCGAGTTCGTTGTCGGGATCGGTGGTCCGGCAGGGCGGCAGCCCGGTCTTGAGACAGGTCGAACTGTTGCAGTGCGATCCGATGGCGCCGCCGGTCTCACAGTCCGGATCCTCACCCGGCTCGATCGGTAGGCCGTTGCCGCAATAGTTGATGCAGCTGCCCGCCTCCCCTTCCAGACAGGACGGCAGGGTGCCCTCATGGAGACAGTCACGGCTGCATCGCGAGTCGACGGCGATGTCGCACATCTCACCGTCATCCAGCTCGCCGTTGCCGCAGACCGCACCGGCGACGGACGATGACCCCAGCATGACGCAGCCCAGACCGTTCAGTTCCGGCCGTTCCGGGATATCGACCGTCGGGTCCTTGCAGCCCGGCGGGAAGACGTCGGTGGCCAGCTCCGGATCGTAGACCTTGTCGCAGGCCTCACCCTCGTCGGTGTCGTCGCCGTTACCGCAGCCGCTGACCTCGTCGAGCGGCATACCGGTATAGAGACAGCTGGTCGGATCGCAGCCGGCCCCGCCGTCGCAGTCCTCGCCGTCCTCGACCCTGCCGTTGCCGCACTGCGGGATGGCCGTCTGGGATCCGGTGAGGCGACAGTTGCCAGTACAGCCGTCAGCCGGCCGGATCGAAGTGTCGACCGTGGTGAATTCGGTGTCGAGGGTCAGGTTATCACCGTCGACGAATCCCTTCAGGATCTGATTAGGCGGTGCGAAACTCCAGCCCCAGTCGAAATCATAAGCTGACAGCAATTGGCCTTTCGGATCACATTCGTCCGGCGCGCCGAAGGGCCGGGCCTGGAGGTTGAGACGCTGACCGATATAGAACAGGATGGCTGTCTCCGGAGTCAGGGTGACCCGGCTCGGGGCGCAGGGATTGCCGTCGTCCTTGGTCCGGAAAATCCAGGTGAAATAGGGATCCTCGTTGAGTCCGGTGAGCGGCACGCCGCTCGAACTCAAGACGCCGTCCTCACCGCTTCTGATCCTGACCCGATACCAGGTGCTGGGGAGCAACGGGGTACCGTCGCTCTCGAAGAGGACCCGCTTGCACTTCGGACCGTCCACCGGGTCGCAATCGTCGGCCAGGAGCGTCCGTGTGGCCCCGTTACCCAGATCCTGCTCGAACGGCGGCAGGCAGGAGGCGTTGCGGCAGCGGAACAGTTCGACGTTACCCGGCGTCAGCAGGGTGGTCCGGTCCATCGAGACGTTGAAATCGGCATAGATGGCGGCATTGACGCAAGCCTCCTCGCAGTTCGGCGCGTAGGCGACGACGATCGGGTCCTTGAACTTGACCCGCACGTCGGCTGTCCCCCGTTTGGTCAGCGCGCCGGGCTCGGTCGACCGGGCATCGCCGTACAGCTCCGTAGTGGCACCGCTGTCGGTCTCCTGCAGGGCGGTGACGTAATTGCGCTCCAGCTCGCAGGAACCGGCGTCAGGCCATTCCAGATCGAGGATATCGGGTTCATCGGCCGCCCAGTCGAGGACGTAGGCTCCGGGGACGCACTGCAGCAGGTTGCAGTTGGCCCCGACCAGACCCAGATCGTAAGGCTTCCGCGGCTCGCCTTCATGTTCGATGAGACTGAACCCCGGCTGGACGACGGTACTGTCAAGCTCGCAGACCCGTGAGACGAAGACCTGACAGGATGACTGGCCGTTGGGCACGGTACAACTGCCGGAACCGGGCACGGTACATTCGCAACCGAGCTCTTCCTCGCAGGTCAGGTTACAGGTGACGCGATCGCTGCCCGTCCGGAAGGTCCAGACGTAATTGCCGCCCTGCCGCCGGTCCATATCGCCGTCCAGATAGCGCCCCAGTACGTCGCGGAAACCGCGTTTATTGACGTCAGGATTCTCGGGATCGGAGACTAGCGTCACCCGATACCAGGTACCGGCCACCAGGTTCTCGGCCGCCTCGGGATCGTCCGGGGTGGCCTTGAAGATGCTGTAGCTGCCGTCAGGTATCATCGACCAGGCCCCGGTCGGCACGTCGGAGCCGTTGTCACAACCGGGTTCGGTACCCTGACCGCAGTTACGGACCTTGATCGAATTGGCGTTCAGCACCTCAGGCCCGCCCTCCATAATCTGATTGAATTCGACGGCGAGACGGGCGTTGATGCAGGCGTCCTGGGATCTCTTATAGGGATTGGGGCTTTGGATGATATTCTCCTCCACGTCGCAGAAGCCGCGCTCCACCACCCGAGGCAAAGCCGGCAGGACGTTGGTGCTGAAATTCCAGGCGAACGAACTGTCGCGGATGTCGACGCAATCGTCCTTACAGGCGCCGTCGGCGCAGCAGGTGGTGCCTTCGGCGCAAGTACCGCCCTGATTGCAATCCTGGACGGTGAACGGTATGGAATTGGAGCTCCAGGTGTTATCGGCCACCAGATGGACCGGGCCGGACTGCGGCCAGGTGGCGATATCGATCACGTCACCGGGTACGTTGACGCGGGCGAAGCGGTCGCTCCACTCG